>NZ_QOAY01000089.1:14057-15339 GCF_003314775.1 Microbacterium sp. H6
TCGTAGCCGTTGGCCCGCAGGTACGCGCCGACGGCCGCTCTGACGGTGGGGTCGTCCTCGACGACCACCACCTCGGTCGTCTGCTGCCCGGGTGCCTCCTGCCCCCTGGGGGTCTCCTGCTGCATGGGGTCGACACTAGTCGCGGGCTCAGCGCCGTCGGGCGGTTCCTTACGGTTCTGAAAGGTCTCCCCCATCGCCCTCCGCGCGTTCGTAGCGTTCTTCGAAGTGCGATCCGCCGCGGCCTCCGTCGCTCCGGACACACAGTCGCACACACCGTGAACAGGAGAACCTCATGCGCAAGACCGCCTTCGCCGCCACCGCGGCCGTCACCCTCGCTCTCGCCCTCGCGGCGTGCAGCTCCCCCGCCACCACCGAGGACACCAAGCCCTCGTCGTCGGCGTCGCAGAGCGCGGATCCCGGCACGTCGACGACCGAGATGAAGATGTCCGAGAAGACCGGCACTTTCATGGGTCTGAACGAGAAGAAGGTTTCGGGCACCGTGACCGTGTCCGACGACGAGATCGCCCTGTCCGGGTTCTCCTCCGACGAGGGACCCGACCTGCACGTCTACCTCACGAACGGCACCGACGAGGCCGCGGTCTCCGCCGGCATGCTCGTCGATGCGGTCTCGTTCGACACCACGACGCAGACCTTCGCCCTCGACGGCATCGACACGTCCGAGTACTCCTACGTCGTGATCCACTGCGACAAGGCGAAGGCCGTGTTCGGGGCAGCCGAGCTCTCATGAGCGGAGCGCGGCCGGCACGCGCCCTGGTCCTCTCGCTGCTCGGCGGCGGGGCCAGGGTGGCGGTCGGGGTGCTCTGGCTGATCGAGGGCATCCTCAAGTACCGCGCGGGGTTCGGGGCGGCCGACATCGAGCTGGTGGCACAGAGCACGGAGGGGAACCCTCGGGTGCCGTGGTTCTTCGCCCCGCTCGGGTCGTTCATGGGGACGGCGCCCGAGCTGTTCGGCGTGGTGATGCCCGCCCTCGAGGTCGCCCTCGGCGTGCTGCTGGTCGCGGGCCTGCTGACCAGGATCACCGCCTTCCTGTCGATCGGAACACTGATGCTCTACTGGAGCGCCGATCAGCTGATCGCCCAGTATCCGGCGATGGTCATGCTCTCCGCCGTCGTGCTCCTCGTCCCGGCCGCTGCACGGCTCGGAGTGGATGGATGGCTTCGTGCGCGTCGCGCACAAGGCACCGAGACGGCTTCAGGCCTGTGGGAGGGCTGAAGCGACGGGAGGGCTGAACCTGCCGAGAGGGGACCGGATCGCGTCGCGG
>NZ_QOAY01000244.1:0-1464 GCF_003314775.1 Microbacterium sp. H6
CCCCAGCGACGAGGTGGAGCACCCCGCGGGAACCGCCCGCCTTCCCGGCGCGCGGCGCGACGGCTACACCCGCCTGCCCACGGGCCCGGTGGGCATCGAACCGGTCGTCGTGACGGGACCGGACATCGACGCCCCCGAGGAGACGGAGTGGGAGCCGTCCACCGGGACCGTGTCGATCGACGACACCCGACTGGCGCCGTGGGCGCTGGTGGCCGCGATCGTGGCGCTCGGAGCGTCGTTCTTCGTGGGGTGGGGGATTCCGGTCGCAGTGGTGGCGGTCATCGCGGCGATCATGTCATTGCGTCGCCCGGTCGAGAACCGTGCGATCGCGCGCTGGGCGCTCGTGCTCGGGCTCTGCGCGACCGTCTACAGCCTGGGCTGGCTGGTCTGGGCCGGCATGCAGTTCGAGCGGCTCGGCTGAACCGATGTCGGACGCGGCCGAGCTCGCCGAGCTGCGCTCACTGCAGGCGCGGGCGTACGGTCGCGATGCATCGCTCACGGCGGCCGAAGCGCTCAGACTGCGCGAACTGGAGCGGCGCCGTGCCGAGCCGACGCCCGAGGTCGCGGATCCGCCCGTCGGAGCTCCTGTCGCAGCCTCGACGCCGGAGACAGGGAACGAGGAGCCTCAGACAGAGGACCTGCCGGGTTCGACCAACGGCGATGTGACGACGACCGGCATGGACCCGGGAGACTCGGGCGGCTCCGGTCGGCCACCGCAGAGATCATGGCTGCGTACGCGCTGGCTTCCGCTCGCCGCTGCCGTCGCGACGCTGGTGCTGGTCGGTGTCGGGCTCGGATGGGCGCTGTCCGGCGGGTCCGGGCCCGCCACCGTCGCCCTGAGTCCGGAGCAGCAGGAGTGGCAGAGCTCCCTGCTCGCCAGCGGGAACTACGACCGGGGCTCGCTGCGCGCCCTCGCCGTCGAGGAAGGTGCGGTCATCTGGGTGGCGACGAAGAATGCCGCCGCGATCACCTGCCTGCTCGTGGCGACCTCGCCGTCTGCACTGCCCAGCTGCGAGCGCACCGAGACGGTGGGCAGGACGGGACTGTTCGGCGCGGTCACGCTCGAGTCGAAGGCGGACACCCGCCGCGAGCTCAACGTGCAGATGGTGTTCACGGCCTCCGGCGAGCCTGCCGTCGCCGCGAACGTGGCGGAGTTCGGACCGGGCACCACCAATGGGATGACGTGGGCGAATGCCGACGAGGCGGAGAAGGCCAAGCGCATCGCGGATCAGGGGTTCCAGATCAACTCGCTGTGGGTGGTCGGCTATGACGGCGATGTGCCGGTGTGGACCGGAATGGAGCTCGACGGCTTCCAGACCTGCTTGATCTACGACGGCTCGGACGCGGCGTTCCCCCGGGTGTGCGCCGATGCGCTCACGATGCAGGAGCAGAGCGCCACCCTCGTGCTGAACGTGGTGGACGAGCCCAGCGGTGAGGTCGTCCGCCTGGAGCTTCCGACCGCCA
>NZ_QOAY01000244.1:1506-1732 GCF_003314775.1 Microbacterium sp. H6
CAACGGGCACTCCTCTCTGATGATCACGCGCGAAGGAGGTGCTGACGGTGCTGCCGGAGAATGACGCCGACGAACTGCGACAGCTCCAGCGCCGCGCGTACGGCCGCGACGGCGCCGCGACCGAGGGGGAGCTGCGGCGGTTGCGTGAGCTCGAGGATGCACGGCGAGCGTCACCCGCCCCCTCGTCACCCGCCCCCTCGGTTCCCGCACCGGATGACGATTCCCG
>NZ_QOAY01000188.1:0-285 GCF_003314775.1 Microbacterium sp. H6
GGCATCGTCGAACGCGACGCCGACGCGGCGGAGGCGGCCACGGCACGCGTGCTCGAGTCCATCGACGCCTCGGTCGCACGCGGCACGGCCCTCGACTCCCCCGAGGCCTATCGGGCGCGCCTGACCACGGGCACGGATGCCGCCCTGTTCGCGCAGTGCACGCTCGTCGTCGAAGCCGTTCCGGAGGACCTCGCCCTCAAGGTCGACGCGCTCCGTCGGGTCGAGGCGCAGATCGCACCGGACGCCGCCATCGCCTCGAACACCTCCTCCATCTCGATCGATGAG
>NZ_QOAY01000188.1:302-6805 GCF_003314775.1 Microbacterium sp. H6
CGCGGTGCTCGATCGCCCCTCGCGGCTGCTGGGCATGCACTTCTTCAACCCGGTGCCCGCCTCCACCCTCGTCGAGATCGTCCATGGTGCGAGCACCGCTCCTGCGCTCGTCGATGCCGCCCGCGGCTGGGTGGCCGCCATCGGCAAGACACCGATCGTCGTGGCCGATGCCCCCGGATTCGCGTCGTCCCGCCTCGGTGTCGCGATCGGGCTCGAGGCGATCCGCATGCTGGAGGAAGGTGTGGCCTCCGCCGAGGACATCGACGCCGCGATGACGCTCGGATACAAGCACCCGGTCGGTCCGCTGCGGCTCACCGACATCGTGGGCCTCGACGTGCGCCTGGGCATCGCCGAGTACCTCTCCGCACAGCTGGGTGAGCGCTTCGAACCTCCGGCCCTGCTGCGACGCCTGGTCGCCGAAGGCCACCTCGGCCGCAAGAGCGGACGCGGCTTCTACGAATGGGACGCCTCAGGAAGGGAACAGAAATGATCGAGATCCTCCCCAGCTACGTCGAGGGAGCGTGGTGGACGCCGTCGTCCGACGCCGAGGCCACGGATGTCCGTGACGCCTCAACGGGAGAGGTCGTCGCCCGCGTCTCGACCGACGGGCTCGATCTGGGGCCCGTGCTCGACCACGCCCGCACCGTGGGACAGGCGTCGCTGGGAGAGCTCACCTTCCATCAGCGCGCCGTGGTGCTCAAGCAGCTCGCCCTCGCCCTCACCGAGCGCAAGGCCGAGCTGTACGAGCTGTCCAGCCGCACCGGTGCCACAGCGCAGGACTCCTGGGTCGACATCGACGGCGGGATCGGCGTGCTGTTCGCGTACTCCAGCAAGGGCCGGCGCGAGCTGCCCAACGCGAAAGTGTACGTCGACGGGGGTGTCGAGAACCTCTCCAAGGACGGCTCGTTCCTCGGCCGCCACATCTACACGCGACTCCGCGGCGTCGCCGTGCAGATCAACGCCTTCAACTTCCCGGTCTGGGGGTCTCTCGAGAAGTTCGCACCCGCGTTCCTCGCGGGCGTCCCCACCGTCGTGAAGCCGGCCACCCCCACCGGATACCTCGCCGAGGCCATGGTGCGCGTGATGGTGGAATCGGGGCTCCTCCCCGACGGGTCGCTGCAGCTGGTCTCCGGCAGCGTGCCGGGTCTCTTCGACGAACTGCGGCTGGGCGATCTGGTCGCCTTCACCGGCTCCGCGTCGACCGCCGAGAGCCTGCGTGCCCACGATGCCGTGCAGACGGGAGGGGTGCGCTTCACGAGCGAGACCGACTCGATCAACGCGTCGGTCCTCGGAACGGATGCCGTCTCGGGCACGCCGGAGTTCGATGCGTACGTCAAGCAGCTGGTCGCCGAGATGACCACGAAGGCCGGGCAGAAGTGCACCGCGATCCGCCGGGCGATCGTGCCGGCGGAAGCTGTCGACGACGTGATCGCCGCGGTCCGCGAGCGGCTGTCGTCGCGCGTGATCCTCGGCGACCCGCGCGCCGAAGGGGTGACCATGGGCCCGCTCGCCTCCACCGCGCAGCGTGAGGAGGTGCTGCGTCAGGTCGACCGCCTGCAGGCCGGCGGCGGCGAACTGGTGATCGGCACGACCGACGCGCCGATCGTCCGCCATGCCGACGGCACCGAAGGAGCAGCCCCCGACGGCGCCTTCGTGGCGCCGATGCTGCTGCGCTTCCCCGATCCCACGAGCCCCGCCGTGAACGAGATCGAGGCGTTCGGACCCGTGTCGAGCATCGTCGGCTATCGCACCCTCGACGAGGCGAGCAGCCTCGTGGCTCGCGGCGGCGGCTCGCTCGTGACGAGCGTGGCGACGCACGACCCCGAGGTAGCCGTCGCCCTCGCCACCGGCATGGCCGCCTGCAACGGGCGCGTCCTCTTCCTCGACCGGGACGACGCCCGCACCTCGACGGGGCACGGCTCTCCACTCCCGAACCTCGTGCACGGTGGCCCGGGCCGCGCGGGCGGAGGTGAGGAGCTCGGCGGCATCCGGGCGGTGCTGCACCACATGCAGCGCACCGCGGTGCAGGGTTCCCCGGAGATGATGACCGCGCTCACGGGAGTCTGGCACCAGGGCGCGAGCTCGCGCCCGTACGAGCGGGGCGACGGCGTGCACCCGTTCCGAAAGTCGCTGGCCGAACTGCACGTCGGCGATCAGGTGGCCAGTGGCTCGCGCACGGTGACCCTCGACGACATCGAGACGTTCGCGGCGTTCACCGGCGACACGTTCTACGCGCACATGGACGAGGACGCTGCCTCCGCGAACCCGTTCTTCCCCGGACGCGTGGCGCACGGATACCTGCTGGTGTCGTGGGCTGCGGGACTGTTCGTCGACCCGGCTCCCGGCCCCGTGCTGGCGAACTCCGGGCTGGAGAACCTGCGATTCGTCACGCCCGTCTCCCCCGGCGACGACATCAGGGTCGAGCTGACCGCGAAGCAGATCACCCCAAGGGAGACCGACGAGTACGGGGAGGTGCGGTGGGATGCGGTGCTGAAGAACCAGCACGATGACATCGTGGCCACGTACGACGTGCTCACCCTGGTGGCGAAGGAGCGTGCGGCGGCGTGACGCTGAGCGCGGGAGCCCCGGTCAGACGACCGCGGCTCCCGCGCCATCGTCCGTGCGCAAGCCGTCCAGGGCGACGGCCACCACGTCGTCTGCGAGACGGTCGGCGCCCTCGCGCCCGCCGGGCCGATACCACTCGACGATCGAGTTGATCATCCCGAACACCAGACGCGCCACCACACTCGCGTCGATGTCGGCCCGCAGCTCCCCCTCGCGCTGCGCCTCAGACACGAGAGCGGTGATCCGACGGTCGAACGCCCGGCGACGGATGAGAGCCCTGCGCTCCACCTCGGTGTTGCCCCGCACCCGCAGCAGCAGCGTCACGGCCGGCAGCTGCTCCACGAGCACCCGGACGGCGCCGCGCAGCACCTGCTCGAGCCGGTCGACCGCGCTCGATGCCCCCTGAGCGGCAGCCGAGTCGGGAATCGGGCCGTCCACCACGGCTTCCAAGCCGCTCAGCGCCGCGTCCAGAGCGAGGTCGAGGATCTCGTCCTTCGAGCCGAAGTGATGGTAGATCGCCGACTTCGACAGACCGAGGCGCTCGGCGAGCATCCCGATCGACGTGGCGTCGTACCCGTACTCGTTGAACGCGGCGACGGCGACGGCGAGGATCCCCTGCTGGTCGTACCCCGGTCGGCCTCGTCGCGTGCTCTGCATCTCGGACATCACCCCACAGTCTCGCACTCGAAGCGGCGGGCGGGCGGGAGCACCGACCGCGAGGCGGGCGCGACGGCTCTCCGTGTCAATCCCCGCATCGCCCGCATCAGCGCAGGTCGTACACCCGCTTATACTTCCCCTCGCTCCGGGGCAGCGCTCCCGGCTCCTCGAGTTGGACGGCCACCGTCGATCCGACGAAGATCTTGATCCGCTGCGCCAGCACCTCCGCGGCGCTGCGGCAGGTATCGACGGACAGGTCGGGGTGCCGCTCGATGCGGACCTTCAGCGTGTCCATGCGCCCCGCCTTCGACAGCTCGAGGATGAAGTGCGGGGTCAGCTGCTCGATCCCCAGCACCAGCTCCTCGATCTGCGTGGGGAACAGGTTCACGCCCCGCAGGATGATCATGTCGTCGTTGCGGCCGGTGATCTTCTCCATCCGCCGCATCCCGGGCCGGGCCGTCCCGGGAAGCAGGCGGGTGAGGTCGCGGGTGCGATAGCGGATGACCGGGAACGCCTCCTTGGTCAGAGAGGTGAACACGAGTTCCCCGAGTTCGCCGTCCGGCAGCACGGCGCCGCTCTCTCCGTCGATGATCTCCGGCAGGAAGTGGTCCTCCCACACATGCGGACCGTCCTTGGTCTCGAGACACTCGTTGCCCACACCGGGCCCCATCACCTCGCTGAGACCATAGATGTCGAGCGCGTCGATGCCGAGGCGCTGCTCGAGCTCGTGACGCATCTCGTTCGACCAGGGCTCCGCTCCCAGAACCGCGACCTTCAACGAGGTGGAGCGCGGGTCGACTCCCTGCGCGGCCATCGCATCGGCGATCGTCAGCAGATAGCTGGGCGTGCACAGGATCGCGTCGGGCTCGAAGTCGAGGATCAGCTGCACCTGGCGTGCGGTCTGGCCGCCGGACATCGGGATGACCGTCGCGCCGAGCGCTTCGATGCCCGCGTGTGCGCCGAGCCCGCCGGTGAAGAGTCCGTAGCCGTAGGCGTTGTGCACCTTCATGCCGGGGCGGATGCCGCTGGCTCGCAGCGAACGCGCGACCAGCGCGCCCCACCGCTGGAGATCGCCTCTGGTGTAGCCGACGACCGTCGGGCGGCCGGTGGTGCCGCTGGAGGCGTGGATGCGGGCGACGTCGGACATCGGCACAGCGAACATCCCGAACGGATAGGTCTCGCGCAGATCCGCCTTGGTCGTGAAGGGAAGCAGCCGCACGTCGTCGAGCGTGCGGATGTCGTCCGGGTGCACGCCGGCCTCGTCGAACTTGCGCGTGTAGAGAGGCACGTTCGCGTAGGCGTGGCGCACGGTCTGCTGGAGTCGACCGAGCTGGAGCGCGGCGATCTCGTCGCGCGACATCCGCTCTTCCGCGTCGAGCTCGGCGGATGCGGGCGGGTGGACGTGGGAGGGTGTTGCGGTCGTCATCGACACGAGGTTCTCCGGAGCATTCAGAAGGTCTGGCTGGTGGTGCGGGAGCGCCCGCGGAACTCGGCGACGGGATCGCCCCGTTCGTCGACCACGGTCACGTCGTAGATGCCGGAGCGTCCGCTGAGCGACCGTCGGACGGCGGTGGCGGTGAGGGTCTGTCCCGATACGGTCGGCTTCAGGAAGGAGATGTCCGCGCCGGCGGCCACGGTGACCCTGTCGTCTTCGTTGCACGCGATCGCGAAGGCGGTGTCCGCCAGGGCGAAGACGAAGCCGCCGTGGGTGATGTGGAAGCCGTTGGTCATGTCGTCCCGCACGCGCATCGAGACGACCGCGTGGCCGGGGTCATCGCATTCGACCACGAGGCCCAGCGAAGCCGAGGCGCGGTCGCGCTCCATCATCGCGCGGTTCGGGCGCGCGTCGTCCGTCGTCCACGCCGTCGCTTCCGTCATCGTCGACCTCCTCGTCGAGCGGGTTCGGGCGCTGCACCTGCGGTACCCGATCCGCTCATACTAACCGACCGATCGTTCAGTTAGTCAAGCAGGTCAGCCTCGTCTGCTCCGGGATCCCGGCCTGTGGACGAACCCCTCAGCTGAAGTCGGGAAGCCGGCGCAGTGTCGCATCCTCCGTCAGGATGCCGGTGATCACGGCACTCGGGTCGCCGGCGTCGCGATCGACGCGGAACCGGATCGCCGCCCCCTCGCGCGTCGTCCACTGATAGAAGTACTCGCCGGAGGACACGATACGGATCGCCGTGCCCCCGGGGAACGCATCCTCGGCCTCGCCGACGGTGTCGCCGATCCGCACCTCGCCTGCCGTCGGCAACGCGGCAGGATCCTCCTGGGGCTCGTTCCCGACGTTCGCGGAACCGATGGATGCGGCATCGACGACGGAGTCGCCCGCGTCGGTCCACAACAGCACAGAGGCCGAACCGTCCGGACTGACGATCCGCGTCTGCCCCCCGTCCCACTCCGGCCTGATCACCGTCGCTCCCGGGACGGCCGCGATGGCCTCGTCGAGGTCGGAGCCGAGGACGATCGGCCCGATCCCGGTAGCGCTCACCTGCCAGCTGCTCCACGCCGCAGCAGGGTCGACAGCAGGCGGCGTCGCTGCGGGCGCCGGCGGGTTCGCGGTCAACTCCTCGATCAGCTGCGACCGAGCGTCGGACGCCTGGTCGCTCAGGAACGCGGCGGCCCGCTCAGCGTCGAAGGCGGCGTCGCCGGTGAACGGCTGCCAGAAGTTCACGAGGACGTTGCCGACCGACGCGTACCCCTGGTAGAGCCGGTGTCCGCCGCCGAGTCCGTCGTCGAGCACCAACGCTCCGGTGACGGCGCGGATCCCATCCCCGGAGTCGAGCGTGGTCGAGTCGAACGTCGACGCGCCGCTGCCGTAGGTGAAGTCCGCGCACTGCTTCGCCACCTCGACGTACCGGTCCATCAGCCCCTGCGCCGTCGCCTCGTCCGCGAACTGGAGCACATGCATCCAGCCGTCCCGCCCATCGGGGAGGGAGCTGGTCCACGTGACCGAGCGCGCGCCGATCGACGCCTGGGAAGGCTCGTAGAGGAAGAGGTTGCAGATCGCCGGCGAGAGCTCGGGGCCGCCTCCGTCGGAGATCTGGATCAGCGACGGTGACGGCGACCCCACGTCGCCGACGTCGGGGAGGAGACCGGCGATCTCGTCGGCGCTCGGCAGGAACCAGTCGAGCTGGTCTCCGACGAACACCGTCGGACCGTCGTACGGCGCCGGAGCAGGGCTCTCGGTTGCCGGAGTCGGCTTCGGTGTGGCTTGCGGTGCGGGCACGCACCCCGACAGGGCGATGATCGCCCCCGCCGTGAGCACTCCCAGGACAGTTCGT
>NZ_QOAY01000188.1:6834-8586 GCF_003314775.1 Microbacterium sp. H6
GACCACCGTGTGGACATGGACCCTCCGATTGCTCGCGACGCCCCGATCGACGCCCCCTCGCTGACGAGCCTAGAGCCGGATCCATCGCCCTCACCCTTCTGGACCATGTCCATATCAGAATGGAACGAAACGCATGCCGAGGTGCGCATACGACGTGGCAGGACCGTCTCGTTCACCCCTCGACGAGAGCCGAGGAAGCGGCAGCGCGCGCGGCATCCGCAGAGCTCGCACCGACTGCTGCCTCCGCGGCTCGTCGGCAGTCATCGACGGACAACTCCTGCAGGCGCGCGGCCACGCGACCGAGCGATCGCGGCGCCATGGACAGCGACGTCACCCCGAGGCCGATCAGGACCGGAGCGAGCGCGGGGTCGCCGCCTGCTTCGCCGCAGACGCCCACCGACTTTCCGGCAGCCCGACCTGCGGCACCGACGGCGGCGATGAGTCGCAGCACTGCAGGCTGCCACGGATCGTTGAGGTCGCCCAGATCGCTGAGCAGCCGATCCGCCGCCATCGTGTACTGGGCGAGGTCGTTGGTGCCGAGGCTCACGAAGTCGACGACCTCGAACAGCTCCGCGGCGAGCAGTGCGGCGGACGGGGTCTCGATCATGATGCCGACCCTGTCGAGCCCCGCGGACCGACAGCGTTCGGCGAAGTCCCTGGCCTCGTCGACCGTCGCGACCATCGGAGCCATCACCTCGACCTCCGCCGCTTCCGCCGCAGCCGCTCGTGCGAGGGCGACCAGCTGATCATCGAGCAGCTGCGGGCGGCGTCGGGCGATCCGCAGCCCGCGCACGCCGAGCGCGGGGTTGTCCTCGCTGTCGGAGTTGGCGAAGGGAAGGGGCTTGTCGCTCCCCGCGTCGAGGGTGCGCACGACGACCTTGCGCCCAGGGAAGGCGGACAGCACGCCGCGATAGGCGGTCACCTGTTCGTCGATGCTCGGCGCCTCGGCGCGGTCGAGGAAGCAGAACTCCGTGCGGAAGAGTCCGACACCCTCCGCATGCGCCGAGGCCGCCACCGTCGCGTCCTCCGCTCCTCCGACGTTGGCGAGCAGCGGTATGCGGTGCCCGTCGGAGAGCGCTCCGACGCCGTTGAAGTCGACAGCGGTCGCCGAGGCGCGCGCTTCGGCGACGCGGGATTCCGCCGGGGCGACCTCCACCGTGCCGCGGTCGCCGTCCACGAGGACCATCGTCCCCACCGGGATCGCCTGGGCGTCGACGACACCGACGACAGCCGGCAGCCCCAGGGAGCGCGCGATGATCGCCGTGTGCGAGGTCGGTCCGCCCTGGACCGTGACGAGGGCGACGCATCGGCCCCCGGCGAGCAGAGCGGTGTCAGCGGGAGCGAGGTCGGCGGCCACCAGCACGAAGGGATCGTCGCGCTCGGGGACACCCGGCATGTCGACTTCGAGGATCTCGGCGATGATCCGGTCGCGTACATCGCGGATGTCGGCGATGCGCTCGGCCATCCGACCCCCCAGCGCGGCGAGGGCCTTCTCGTGGACGACGGCGGTCTCCCAGACCGCACGGGCGGCGGTGCGCCCCTTGGAGAGGACCAGAGCCGTCGCCTCGGACACCAGCTCGGGGTCGGAGGCCAGCAGGCGCGAGGCATCGAGGATGGCCTTGGTCTCTCCCGTCGCCTGCGCCGTGCGCGAGCGGAGCTGATCGGCGACCGCGACGGCGGCCCACTCGATCGCTGACACCTCGGAATCGCGGTCGGCGGGGGGCACCAGCACGTCCGGATCGGGTTCGGGAA
>NZ_QOAY01000053.1:0-6514 GCF_003314775.1 Microbacterium sp. H6
CGCTCGGCCCAGGCGGCCACCTCGTGATCCACGTCACGGAGGGGTGTCACGACCGGCGGACCGCCCTGAAGCTGGCGACGCGCCTCCCGCACGCGACGGTTGAAGTCCTCCAGCACGTCGCGCACATCGGACTCGCGCCCGAGCAGGTCGAGCTGGTCGTCCAACTCCCTGTCCTCGGTGCGCAGCAGGATCGCGGGCGGCCCGAGGCCGGTCAGGTTCTCGGTCTGGATCTTGCGGCGGATCCACCAGTCGGGATCGTGGTGGGTCCCGAGCCCTTCGAGAGGCTTGCCCGCGCCGGGGAGATCGTCGAACTCTCCGCGACGGATCGCCACCTGGATCGCCGTCTCGATGAACGCCGCAGGATCGACGGCAGCGGCGAAACCCGGTGCGGCCCCCGACTCCTCGCTCGCGTCGCCGTCCGCGCTCCCGTCGGCGTCCGCACGCTCGCTCCTGCGTGCGAGGTACCGCGCCGCCGCGTCTCTGGGGTCCGTCATGATGCACCTCCGTGACATCCGGGTCTCCTTCACCCTACGTCCATGGCAGCGGGCGAGGTCGGCGCCAGGTCATAGGCTCGGAGGATGACCGCGCGCGCCTCCCTCAACCGAGAGATCCTGAGGCTGGCTATCCCCGCTCTCGGCGCGCTGATCGCGGAGCCCGCGTTCCTGATCGTGGATGCCGCGCTCGTCGGGCACCTCGGGACCACACCGCTCGCCGGGCTCGGCATCGCAGGAGCCGTGCTCCAGACGATCGTGGGACTCATGGTCTTCCTCGCCTACTCCACGACGCCGGCCGTCGCCCGGCGCTTCGGAGCGGGGCAGCCGGGAGAGGCCGTCTCGGTGGGAGTCAACGGCATGTGGCTGGCCCTCGGGCTCGGCGCCGTGCTCGCGGTCATCGGAGCGGTCTCCTCGCCGTGGCTGGTCTCGCTGTTCGGTGCCAGCGAAGCCGTGGCCGCCCAGGCGAACGAGTACCTCGTGATCTCGATGTGGGGTCTTCCCGCCATGCTCATCGTGTTCGCCGCGACCGGACTCCTGCGCGGAATGCAGGACACCATGACGCCGCTGTGGATCGCGGGCCTCGGGTTCGGCGCGAACGCCCTGCTCAACTGGCTCTTCATCTACGGACTCGGCTGGGGCATCGCGGGCTCCGCCGCCGGCACCGTGACCGCGCAATGGGGGATGGTCGCCGCCTACGTGCTGGTCGTCCGTCGTCTCGCCACCCGGCACAGCGCCTCGCTGCGCGCACAGGGCGCGGGTCTTCGCAGCACCGCGACATCGGGCGGCTGGCTGTTCCTGCGCACCGTGAGCCTGCGCGTCGCACTGCTCGCGACCGTGGGCGTCGCCACCGGAATCGGCACGGACGAGCTGGCCGGATGGCAGATCGTCTTCACGATCTTCTCGGCCGCCGCGTTCGCGCTCGACGCCCTCGCGATCGCAGCGCAAGCGCTCATCGGCAAGGAACTCGGAGCCGGAGACGAGCAGCAGGTGCACCGTGTGCTGGCCCGCACCGTCGCTTGGGGCGCATGGTTCGGCGTGATCGTCGGCGCGCTGATCGCCGCGCTGTCGGGGGTGCTCGGCATCGTCTTCACCGGATCAGCGGAGATCGCCTCCCTCGTGCAACCGGCGCTGCTCGTGCTCGCCGTCGCCCAGCCGATCGCCGGTGTGGTCTTCGTGCTCGACGGGGTGCTCATGGGCGCGAACGACGCCCGATACCTCGCGATCGCCGGCGGCCTGAACCTCGTGCCGTTCCTCCCCGCCCTGTGGATCGTCACGGCGACGGGGGTCGACGGCACTGCGGGACTCGTCTGGCTCGCGGTCGCCTTCTTCGGCGTGTACCTGCTCGCGCGACTCGGGACTCTGGGTTGGCGGGTGCGCTCGGGGCGCTGGCTCTCCGCCACAGCCTGACACTGCACCGAACCCGGCGATCACGACTTCTCCACAACGCCCGGAATCCGCGGAATACTACGTCTCCGACCCCTGGCGCCCTCGACGAGGATCGAGGGACACTGAAGGGATGTTGGGGATGACGGAGCCACAGGTATGGACTCTGATCGGCGTCTTCGCCGCGGGGATGTTCGGCACGATCACACTGATCTCGACGATGTTCCTGCGCACGATGCAGAACGGGTTCGATGGCGTGCGCACGGAGATGCGGAACGAGTTCGCGAGCGTGCGCACCGAGTTCCGGAGCGAGTTCGCGAGCGTGCGCACCGAGACGGGCAGCGAGTTCGCCGGCGTGCGCACGGAGATCCGGGCGGTGCATGAGCGCATGGATCATCTCGATCGCGACGTGAGCGCGATCTATCGCCACATCTTCGGCATCGACCGCGGCTGACCGATCACACGAGCCGGGTTCAGGCCGCGTGTCTCCGGCACCACTCGTACATGATCACGGCGGCCGCGGCGCTGGCGTTGATCGAGCGCGTGGATCCGTACTGGGTGATCTCGATGTGGGCGGACGCAGCGGCGAGCGCCTCGGCCGAGAGGCCGGGACCCTCCTGCCCGAACAGCAGCACGCAGCGCTGCGGCAGATCGGCCTTGTCGACGGGTACCGCTCCCTCGACGTTGTCGACCGCGATGATCGGGACTCCTTCGGCCGCAGCCCAGGCGGCGAACGTCTCGACGTCTTCGTGGTGCACGACGTGCTGGTAGCGGTCGGTGACCATCGCACCGCGCTTGTTCCAGCGGCGGCGACCGATGATGTGCACGGTGTCGGCGAGGAAAGCATTGGCGCTGCGCACGATCGACCCGATGTTCATGTCGTGCTGCCAGTTCTCGATCGCGACGTGGAACGGATGCCGCCGGGTGTCGAGGTCGGCGACGATCGCCTCCATCCGCCAGTAGCGGTAGCGGTCGATCACGTTGCGGGTGTCCCCCGCCGCCAGGAGCTCAGGGTCGTACTGCTCGCCCTCCGGCCAGGCCGTCTCGCCTCCGGGCCACGGGCCCACGCCGTACCCGGGTTGGGCGATCGATCCTGTGCTCGCGTCATCCATCCCGCCAGGCTAGCGCCGCCACACGTCCGGGGATATTTAGGTCCACCGAAAAATACGCTACGGTTTCGGTGTGCCTAAAAATGCTTCCGCTCCGATGACGAACCCGACCGTTCCCCCGGCCAGGGCTCCGCGCAGTCTGTGGCTGCTCGGGCCGGCCCTCGTCGCGGGCGTCGCTTACCTGGACCCCGGCAACGTCGCCAGCAACATGACCGCGGGGGCGCAGTACGGCTACCTGCTGGTGTGGGTCGTGGTCGCGGGCAACGTGATGGCCTGGCTGATCCAGTACCTGTCGGCCAAGCTCGGGGTCGTCACCGGGCAGAGCCTCCCGGAGCTGCTGGGCTCACGGCTCACGCGCCCCTGGGCCCGCCGTGCATACTGGCTGCAGGCGGAGCTGGTCGCGATGGCGACCGACCTGGCCGAGGTCATCGGAGGCGCGGTCGCCCTCAACCTGCTGTTCGACGTGCCGCTGCTGCTCGGCGGCCTCATCACCGGCGCGGTCTCGATGATCCTGCTCACGGTGCAGAGCCGTCGCGGTGCCCGTCCGTTCGAGTTCGTCATCATCGCGCTCATGGCGATCATCACGATCGGCTTCGTCGCAGGCGTGTTCGTCGCGCCCCCCGACCCGGCGGGCGTCATCGGCGGCATGGTGCCCCGGTTCGAAGACACCGGCTCGGTCCTGCTCGCCGCCTCCATCCTCGGCGCGACGATCATGCCGCATGCGATCTACGCACACTCCTCCCTGGCCCGCGACCGCTTCGGCGCCGCGACCGACCACATCGGCGACGAGGCCGTGCGCACCGAGGCGTCGCGCATCCGCCGCCTGCTCACGGCCACCCGCTGGGACGTGTCGATCGCCATGGTGGTCGCCGGCTCCGTGAACCTGTGCATCCTGTTGCTCGCCGCCGCGAACCTCGCGGGAGTCGAGGGCACCGACTCCCTGGAGGGCGCGCACGCCGCGCTCGCTGCCGGACTCGGGCCGGTCGTGGCGACCTTCTTCGCCGTGGGTCTGCTCGCCTCAGGGCTGGCGTCGACCTCGGTGGGCGCCTACGCCGGGGCGGAGATCATGCACGGCCTGCTGCATGTGCGCATCCCCCTGCTCGCCCGTCGACTGGTCACGTTGATCCCGGCGCTCGTGATCCTCGGCATCGGCTTCGACCCGACGCTCGCGCTGGTCCTCAGCCAGGTGGTGCTGTCGTTCGGGATCCCGTTCGCACTGATCCCCCTGGTCGCCCTGACCGCGCAGCGACGCACCCTCGGCTCCTGGGTGAACAGCCGCTGGACGACGGCGGCAGGTGTGATCGCCTCCGTGCTCCTGATCGCGCTCAACGGCGCCCTGCTCTGGCTGGTGCTGACGGGCGCCTGAGCCCGGATAGGCTCGACACATGTCTGCCGAGAACGCCCGCCGCAACGTCCGCATCCTCACCTGGACCGGCTTCGCGACGGGCGTGATCGGCGCCGTGCTGATCGCTTTCCCGAAGGTCATCGACCTCGCGAGCCCGTGGGTGCAGCTCGCCCTCGGAATCGCCACGCTCGTGCTGGCGTTCCGGGCACGCAAGATCGGCATGGCCGACATCGAGGACTTCGACGGCCGCCTGTCTCTGGCCGCCGCGCTCCTCGGGTTCCTCGTCGTTTTCTTCGCGGGTCAGGCCGCGTTCGGCATCCTGGTCGCCGTCGCGAACTGACCCGCGCTGACGGCACTACGCCGTGACGAATCCCGTCACCAGGTAGAGCACGAACGACAATCCGGCCGCGATCCCCGCGTAGGGCAGGATCGCGAGCATCAGATTGATCGGCTTGATGCCGATCGACCGCGACGCGAGGATGATGCCGTCGCCGTACAGGCACGTGGTGCTGCCGAGCGCCGCACCGGAGAACACGGCGGCACCCGCGAGGATCGGATCCGCTCCGAGCGCGATCGCGAGAGGGAGGACGACCGGGGTGATGACGGCGGCCAGGTCCCAGAACGATCCCGTCGCGTAGGCGTAGACGCCGCACACCGCGAACACGATCGCCGGCAGCAGGGCCGGAGTGAGCACGGGCTCGGTGACCTGGATCACGAACTCCGCCAGCTGCAGGGTGATGTTCATCTCCTGCACCATGAACGCGAGCACGGTGAGCACCATCACGAACAGCATGCTCTCGATGCCCTCGAGCGCGGCGTCCAGCACCCCGCGGATGCGGAGTCGGCGCTGCACGAGCACGATCACGATCGTCACCGCGAGAGACGCGGCGGTGCCGGCGACCACGTTGGCGTTCGTCGCGATCGTCACTCCGACGAGCACGGCCATGGCGATCAGGAATCCCCACGGCTGCGGCTTTCTCCCGGTCTCGGTCGACGTCGCGAGGGCTGTCGCCACCCGCTGCGCGGTCGAGCCGTCCGGGTCGTCCGCCTTCAGCTCGGCGAGGAGAGCCGCCCCCTCGGCCCTGCGCTCCTCGTCGGTCGTGCCGACCGGGAAGACGTCGCCATCGCGCTCGGCACGGATCGCATCGCGCTTGATCGCGCCGAACCTCGGCAGCCAGCCGACGCTCATCAGGAGGGCGACGGCCAGGGCTGCCCAGCCGAAGAAGATGAACGGGATCGCCTGCAGGTACGCCCCGAAGCCGGTGCCGCCGACGGTCACCCCCTGCGCCTCGAAGAGCCCGGAGAAGAACAGAGCCCACGTCGAGACGGGGATGAGGACGGCGATCGGCGCGGCCGTCATCTTCATGATCGCGCCGAGCTGGGTGCGCGGAACCCGGTAGCGGTCGGTGACCCGCTTCATCGATGTGCCGGTGGTGAGCACGTTGAGGTAGTCGTCGACGAACAGCACGATCGAGAGCAGGAAGGTCAGCACCAGCGACTTGCGCCGGGAGGTGACGAACCGCTCGGCCCAGTCGGCGAAATCGGTGACGATGCCCGACTTCTCGAACAGCATCATCAGCATGCCGAACAGCGCGACGATCAGCAGCAGCCACTGCGCCGTCTCGTTGGAGAGGGCTGTGCCGGTGTACTCGACCCAGACGTCGAAGCCGCCCCAGCCGCCGAGGATCAGCGCCCCGGCGACGGTGCCGCAGAAGAGGGCGAACAGGGTGCGTCTGGTGGCGACCGCGACGATCAGGATCACCACGATGGGCAGGAGCGCGAGAGCGCCGAATTCGGGCATGGGGGTCACCTCAGTGTGGAGGAGTGTGGAGGATGCGGGCGCGAGGGGGCGGCGAGCCGGGGTCAGGGCTCGACGCCGCCGACGACCGTCCCCTGTACGGGAAGGTCGGGGAGGTCGTCCGGGGAGACGTGCAGCGGGTTCTCCGCCCACACGGCGTAGTCGGCCTTGAACCCGGGGGCGATGCGGCCGAGGTCGGCATCTCCCTGAGCCAGGGCGGCGCCCACGGTGTAGCCGTGCAGCGCCTGGTACGGGGAGAGCACCTGGTCGGGCTCGAACACGGGCGCATCAGGGTCACCGGGCCGTCGGCGCAGCATCGACCATGCGAGGCCGATACGAGCATCGTTCTGCGCGATGGGCCAGTCCGACCCGAGGGCGAGAGGGG
>NZ_QOAY01000113.1:0-1830 GCF_003314775.1 Microbacterium sp. H6
CCTCGAGTTCGAGCAGGTCTCGACGGATCGTCATCGACGACACCGCGAAGAGCTCGGCCGCAGCCTCGATCATCACACCCTGGGGGCCGTTGGCGAGTTCGACGAGTTCGTCTCGGCGTCGTTGCGCCTCGAGATTGCCGGAAAGAGCCATGGGAGGAATCTATCCGGTGCGCGCGATGAGACGGATCGCGCGACCAGCGACCTCGATCGCGCGCGCTCATATGAGCGGTGAGTGTTCCAGGTTGAGCGCCCCCGCTAGGCTCTGCTCATGCTCGGAAACACCACGGAACCACTCCTCGGCCGCGTGGCCGTCGTCACCGGCGGAGCGCGGGGCCTCGGCTACGCCATGGCCGAGGCCCTCGCCTCCGGGGGCGCCGAGGTCGCACTCCTCGACCGCCTCGACACCGTCGCCGAAGCCGCCGATGCCCTGGAGTCCGCTTCGGGTCGACGCTGCCTGGGCGTCAGCGTCGATGTCGCCTCTGAGGCATCCGTCGCCGCCGCCTTCGACATCATCGGCGAGCGGCTGGGCGCGGCAGACGTGCTCGTCAACAGCGCCGGCATCACATCGGGCACGCCCCTCCTCGACACCAGCACGGACGACTGGCGGCGGGTGCTCGACGTCAACGTCACCGGCACCTTCGTCACGAGCCGTGAGTTCGCACGCCGGCACGTCGAGGCGGACCGCGGCAACCCGGCCAGCATCGTCAACGTGTCGTCGATGTCGGCGTTCGCCGTGAACATCCCGCAGACCCAGGCCGCCTACAACACCTCGAAGGCCGCGGTGTCGATGTTCACGAAGAGCGCGGCGATCGAATGGTGGCCTCTCGGCATCCGCGTCAACGCGATCGCCCCCGGATACTTCGCCAGCGACATGACCAGGGACTTCGTGGCGGAGAACCCCGAGATGGCCGACGAGTGGGTACGGCGCATCCCGGCGGGGCGCATGGGACAACCCGAAGAGCTCGGCGACCTGCTGGTCTATCTCGCGAGCGAGCGCTCGAGCTATGTCGTGGGGCAGAGCATCCTCATCGACGGGGGATACACCAGCGTCTGAGGGCTCACCGGACCATAGGCCCGAACCAGAGGCCCGGCCATAGGCTGAGTGGCATGCCCGAACTGCCCCTCGGCTCGGCGACCTTCCGAGCTGCCGCCGTCGATCTCGGCGGGTCCAGCGGTCGTGTCGTGAGCGCGACCGTCGACGGCGAGCGGTTGCGGATCGACGGGGTGCACCGGTTCCGCAACCGTGCGTTCACGGATGAGCTCGGCCTGCGGTGGGACGCGCAACGGCTGTATCGAGATGCACTCGTCGGCCTCACCCGGCTGCGCAGGGAGGGGCCGGCCTTCACCAGCATCGGCGTCGACGCGTGGTCGGGCGACTACGGCCTGCTCGGCTACGACGGTCTCCTCGATGCTCCCTTCCATCAGCGCGACGCCCGCACCGAGCGCAGCTTCCCGATCGTCGAGGAGATCCTGCCCGCCGCCGAGGCCTTCCGCACGACCGGGGTCACCGCGCTCCCCATCATGACGATCTATCAGCTGGCGGCCGACCGGGAGGCCGGACGACTCGACACCGTGCAGCAGATGCTGCTGATGCCCGATCTGCTCGGACGCTGGCTCGGCGCCGCGGACGTCGCCGAGGCCACGAACGTCTCCAGCACCGGCCTCGCACTCCCCCGCGGCGGCGGCTGGGATGTCAGCCGGATCGAGGCTCTGGGCCTGCCGTCGAGGATCTTCCCCGACGTCGTCTTCCCCGGCACGGTGACCGGCCGTGTCTCCGAGGGGATCCTCGCCCCCGGGGACGCGACCGACATCACCGCCGTGGCCTCACAC
>NZ_QOAY01000113.1:1843-2093 GCF_003314775.1 Microbacterium sp. H6
CACCGCGAGCGCGGTGATCGCCGTGCCAGCCCGCGATCAGGATTTCGCGTACGTCTCGTGCGGCACGTGGATCCTCACCGGCGTCGAGGTCGATCACCTCATCACCAGCGACCAGGCCCGCGAAGCGGGTTTCACGAACGAGCTCGGCCTCGACGGCACCGTACGGTTCCTGCGCATAGCCGCGGGACTCTGGATCGTCAACGAATGCATGCGGGAATGGGGGCTCGACGACTGGGGGGCGCGCAGCACA
>NZ_QOAY01000283.1:0-291 GCF_003314775.1 Microbacterium sp. H6
GTGGACGTTCGGGCTGCTCGCGATCGCCTGGGTGCGAGGGCGCCGGAGCGCTGCGTGATCGGTCGGGCTCTGCGGGCTCAGGCGCGCAGCCTCGCGGGCGACGTCGTCCTCCTCGGGGTCGCGGTCGCGGCGTTCGCGATGTCGCTCACCCTGGCGGCGAGCATCCCGTCCGAGGTCGCGAACGCCTCCGTCGACGCCCACGCGGAGCTCGCAGCCCCGCTCAGCACCGTCCTCGCGACCTACGCGGGGATCCTCGCCGCCGTCTACGGCTCGTTCCGGTACACGATCGAC
>NZ_QOAY01000283.1:374-3884 GCF_003314775.1 Microbacterium sp. H6
CTCCTGGTCAGGACGATCACGTGCGCGGTGGGCGGTGCCGTGGTCGCGCTCGCGGCCGTGCTCGGCGGACACTCGGCGCTGACGATCGTCATGGGAGGACTCCCGGTGGAGTGGTCGGTGCTTCTCTCCACCCTCGTGCTCGGCGCGCTCGCCTCCCTCTGGGGGATGGGGATCGGACTCATCGTGCAAGCCCACCTCGCGGCACTCTTCGTCTCGGCTCTCTCGATGGGGGTGGCGGTCATCGTCGCGACGTTCTGGAGCACCGGTGCCGCGTATCTGCCGCTTCTCGCATTGCTCGAAGGCTTCCGGTTCGACGTGGGCGCAGTGGGGATCCCACCGCATCAGGAGCTGACCGGGCCTGTCGCTCTCCTGGTCTCCGCCGGATGGGTGCTCGCCGCACTGATCGCGGGAGGAGCCGCTTTCCTTTCCCGCGACGTGAGATGATCGCGCGACGGGGGATACCGGTGGCGCAGGCGGACGACGTAAAATCCCTAGGTGGCAACACCAAAGATCGTCCTCTTCTACGCGTTCACCCCTCTGGCCGACCCGGATGCCGTGCGCGTCTGGCAGCGTGACCTCGGCGAGGCACTCGGCCTGCGCGGACGCCTGCTCATCTCGAAGGACGGCATCAACGGCACGCTCGGCGGCGACATCACCGCGCTCAAGAAGTGGCTGCGTTCGTTCCGCTCATACCGCCCGTTCGCCGGTGCTGACATCAAATGGAGCGAGGGGACCGGTCTGGACGCCGAGGGTCGCAGCCTCGACTTCCCGAAGCTCAGCGTCAAGGTGCGTGACGAGATCGTGTCGTTCGGCGCACCGGGGGAGCTTCGCGTCGACGAGGACGGTGTGGTCGGCGGCGGCACCCGGCTGACCCCGGAGGAACTGCACGGCCTCGTGGAAGAGCGCGGCGGCGACGTGGTGTTCTTCGACGGGAGGAACGCCCTCGAGGCGCAGATCGGGCGCTTCCGCGGGGCTGTCGTGCCCGACACCGAGACCACCAGGGACTTCGTCGAGCTCCTCGACTCCGGCGTCTACGACGACTTGAAGGGCAAGCCCGTCGTCACGTACTGCACCGGTGGCATCCGCTGCGAGGTGCTTTCCAGCCTGATGACGGCCCGCGGGTTCGGTGAGGTGTATCAGCTCGAAGGCGGCATCGTCCGATACGGCGAGAAGTTCGGCGACGACGGGCTCTGGGACGGATCGCTCTACGTGTTCGATGGTCGAGGGTCCGTCGACTTCTCCGACCACGCAGCCGTCATCGGGGAATGCATCGGGTGCGGCGCGCCGACCAAGCGCACCGCGAACTGCCCCGATCTGTCGTGTCGATCGCAGTTCGTGGTCTGCGAAGGCTGCGACGCCGTGCGCTGCACCGCTCACGCCGCCTGAGCGGTCGGCACCGCGGCACTGCTCAGGCCGTCGTCACGCCCGGCTCGGCGGCTCGCGGAGCGTACAGAGAACGCGGCAGCACCACCGCCTGCACCCTCGTCCTGCGGTCGGCGCTCCGACGCAATCCGGTCAGCACCTCCTTCAGGGGCTTGGAGAGATCGTCGGCCCTCTCGTCGGCGCGGGCGTAGTTCGAGCGCTCGACCGCGTCCGTGAGCTGCCGCATCGCCTCGGCAGGGACCTGATGCTGTGCCACCAGGCCGGCTGCGCGCACTCGGGGGGTGTCGGCGTCCGAGACGGGGATCTGCAGGTCGATCAGCGTATCCCGCAACTCGGCCCATGCAGCCGCGGAGTCCCCTCGGCGCGCTCTGCTCAGGCGCATGCGGCGTTCCACGAGGCGGATCATCGCAGGAAGCAGGAGCACCACGGCGACGCCGAACGCAGTGAAGACGACCGGCGTCGGGTCGAGGCGACGCAGCTCGTCGCTGCTGGCCGAGTCGCCTCCGGCGTCGTTGCGATCGATCTCCGGACCGGACGTCTCCTCGGCCTGCGGCGCCGTGGTCGGAGCGGGTGTCGACGGGGTTCCGGCGCTGCCGCCCTGCGTCGCTCCGGGACGGAACGCGGTGGGCACGCCCAGGGAGGCGGTGGGCTCGAAGGGCACCCATCCGATGCCGGGGAACAGCACCTCCGGCCAGGAGTGCAGCCGGTCGCTGGTCACGGAGAACACCGACTCGCTGCCGCGCTTCTCGTCGGTGAGGGAGCCGGGGAGGTACCCCACGACGATGCGCACCTGCATGTCGAGGCTCTCCGCCATCAGAGCGAACGCCCCGGCGAAATGCACGCAGTATCCGGAACGGACGTCGAGGAACTCCGCGACGGCGTCGGCTCCCGTCCCGTCGAAGCCCTCTTCCACCGGCGTCTCGAGTGAATAGGTGAACTGCGAGCGGAACCAGTTCTGCAGCGCGACGAGCCGGTCGTAGTCGGTGCTCGCGGCCGCGGTCACGTCGTCGGCGAGCTCGCTGATGATGTCCGGCAGCTCGACCGGCTCCGCGTCGGGGTCGACCACAGGAGACGCGGCATCGACCGCCCTGATCTGTTCGAGGGTGGGGATGAGCCGCGTGGAGGTGACCGTGTAGTCGTTGCCGACGGCGTCCGCGCCCCGGGAGTAGAGCGTGCGGTTGTCCGGAGCGATCCTCCACGCGTCGCTGAGGCCCTGCACGGCGGTTGCGGGATAGGGTACGGGTAGCCAGGAGCTCGACATCCGCAGCACCCTGATCGAGGTGTTCTGCTCCTCCGTCGCGATGTCCTCTGCCCATTCCGGGGGCCCGAACCCGTCGTCCTGCGCCTGCAGATCGCTGTCGTCGGGCTGCCAGACGCGGCCGTCGAAGCGGGAGAGGGTGGTCAGGCGCAGGTAGGGCGCGGTCTCGCCCTCGGCGGCCACCGTGAGCACCTCGACCGGGTTCGGCTGTCGCAGATCGTCACCGAGGCGCAGCGAGGCGTCCACGGTCACCCCGGTTCCGTTGCCGGCGAGGCTCGCGGTGACGGGAAGCAGTGGGGCGATGGCCACGGTCGTCGCAAGCGCGGCAGCCCCCACCGCCACAGCCAGAGACGTCGACGAACGGCGAGGGGACTCGGGATGCTTCCTGGCCGTGTAGCGGAGCAGCAGCAGTGCGATCACGCCGAACAGCACGAACCAGGCGACGTTGGTGTCGCCGAGCGTGACGATCATCGGCACCGCGCCGACGACTCCGGTCAGGAGCACCGCCAGCACGGCCGACCGGTGCGCCACGAGGTGGTCGAGCAGGATGGCGACCACCGCGAAGCCGACGCCCATCGCGGCCGCGAGGCCGGGGGACGGGTCCAGAGGAGCGGACCCGAACACGACCGCTTCGACCGCGGAGGCGCCCAGCACGCCGAACAGCGTCGCGGTCTCCGACGTCGGGATGATGCCGAAGAGAGCCGTATCGCCGGCGATGAGCAGCGTCACCACGGCGACGGCGACCACGATCTGCACAGCGAGCGTGGCGAGATCCTGCACCCAGGCAGCCCGGCGACGCAGCAGGTGCCGCGCGAGCATTCCCGACCCGGCCACGGCGACGATGACCGCGATCACGGTGAACGACCACG
>NZ_QOAY01000210.1:0-3562 GCF_003314775.1 Microbacterium sp. H6
ACGGAACCGCCCGTCCCACGGCAGGGCGAGCGCGCCGATGCCGCCGCCGAAGCTACCGCCGCTGAAGTCGAGCGCTCCCGCTGCGGATGGGGCCATCTCGAGGAGCACGGTCGCCGCTCGCCAGATGTCGGCGGCGCTGAAGCGGTGCGAGTAGGTGTCGCGGTGTTCGATCCCTGCCAGCACGTGCTCGTCGGGCGATGCGGGGAACCGGCTGCTCGTGCCGATATGGGTTCCGGGGGCGACCGGGAAGATCGCGGCGGTGTCGGAGGCGACGCGTTCGATGTCGGGGCCGGTGCGACCGCCGTAACCGTGGCCGACGACGAGGCCGCGGCGGGTCACGTCGGCAGCGTGCGGAAGCATCACGTACGCGACGGCCGCCTCATCGGCGGAGGAGTGGAAGCGGATCTCGGCGATGCGATGCGTCGGGGTCTCAGGGTGCTCCTGGGTCACCTCCCATGCCACGGCGCCCGTGCCCAACTCCTCGAAGGAGGCCCTCCAGAAGTCGTCGAAATCCGACGGTTCCACGGGGGGATCGAGCGGAGTCAGGAGCGTGCTCAGCGAGTACTCCGTCATCTCCTCAGGCGGGGTCTCGGGCGGGGTGTACGTCACCGCGTGCATCCTTTCGGGTGGGCTGCCTCGTCGACGCTACCGGTGTCGACAAGGCATGTGGGCTCGGGTGATCGGTGCGGCGCATGCATTGACATCATCGCATAGGGATTGCAGTATGTGCATCATGGATGCAACTCCTGGCGACGGTGCCGAACACAATCCCCTGATGTGGAGCCGACGCTCCGTGCTGCGAATGCTCGTGATCGCCGGCGTGCTCCCCCCGGTGCTCGGCTCGCCGGGCGGCATGGCCCCCGCGGCGGCCACCGAACTCACCACCGCCAGCGGGGTGTATGCCGATGCTCTGCGGCGACTGGACAAACCGAACCTCGCCTTCACACAGGTCGCTCAGCTGGTGGGACAGAACCATCGCATGACCTTCCTGCAGGCGACGTGGGACGGCGGCGCGACGATCGTGCGCGACCTCGAGGTCAAGCACAACGGCGGATGGCTGCAGATCACCGACCCCGCCCACCGCTTCGACGAGCAGTGGCTCGTGCTGGAGGGCACGCTGCCGGCCGGGAGCGCTCCGGAGCTGTACGGCCCGCTCGCGCCGAGCTGGCTGGGGTTCACCTCGTTCCAGGTGCTCGGGCCGCAGTCGATCGAACTGACCACCAGCACAGACGACGTCGACCTGGTGGTCCGCTGGCGGCTGGAGGGCGCGCAGCCCGAGGCGCACTACGTGCTCACGGCCAAGACCGCAGGCGACTACATCGTCGGTTACCAGAGCCAGGACACCCGGTCGATCGACGACCTCGACGAGGTGCTCTGCGGGTCCTATCAGCACGCCCTCTCGGTGCTCGACGGCTCGGCGCCGCTGGGGGCCTGGGAGCTCTTCGCACCGATGGCGCTGACGCAGTACGCGATCGGCGACGTCGCCGTCACCTCGGGTGTCTATCTGCCTTCGGAGGTCGCCGAGTTCGTGCACGAGCGGCAGCTGATGTCAGACCGACAGCCGTACGGCATGAGTCTGCGCAACGACAGCCTCGACATCGTGCCGTCCATGTACGCACCCCAGCCGGGGCTGCGGACGGCGATGACGGTCGGTCAGCAGCGCGGGTTCGCCTTCGGCCTCGCCGCGCGCGCCGACACGCTGTACGGCACCTACACGCAGCTGTGCCGCAACGAATACGGCCTCACGGCGTACCGGCACAACGTCTACGACCGGTCGCTCACCGACGCCGTGCACGCCATGGCGGAGCTGATCGCCGTCGAGCCCAGCGGCGACGACTCCATCGACTACGTGCCGTCGTACTCGGGGTGGTGGAACCGTGCCAAGGGGTTCGTCGACGTCGAGAACGAGGATGCCGTCCGCGCGGCGGCGAGCGGTGTCGTGCTCTCCGCGCACTACCTGACGGGGACCGCGGACAGCACCCTCTACGACCGCCGTGCCAGGCCGCTCGTCGAGTATCAGCTCTCCCGCAAGGGCATCGGGCATACTCCGATGATCGGCAGTCCCGTCTACAACGACAAGACGCAGTACCGGATCGGTCGGATTCCCACAGACGCCGTGAACCTCGCGTCGCTGTATCAGCTCACCCACGGGCGCAACGCTGGCATCCAGCGGCTCGCGGTGCAGGCGACCAAAGCGGGTGTGGCCGGGCAGAGCAGAGCCCCGTTCTCGAACGCGCTGGCGACCTACCGGGTGACGGGGGATCCGGCCTATCTCACGGAAGCCACCCTGATCGCGCGGCGGTACTCGCAGGAGCAGATCCTGACGCCCTATCGCAGCAACGGTCAGCCGCCCGGCGGCTTCGCCTACAGCTTCTCGAAGTACTGGGTCGACCTGCTGGAGATGTTCGAGGCCACGGGGGAGTCCGAGTTCCTCGACGGCGCGTACCGCGAGGTGCAGCGCTTCATCACGCAGACGGCCGTGCGCCCGGTGCCGGACACGACGGTCACGGTGCCGGTCGGTTCCGTGATCAGGCAGCAGTACGACTGGGAGTCGCGCTCGTCCCTCCCGTCGTATCCCACCACCGACGTGCCGACCGAGGCGGTGCCGGCCTGGTACGTGTCCCCGTCGGGGCTCACGTTCGAGGCATTGTCGTCGTTCAAGCTCGGTGTCAGCACGCTGACGAACCCGGGTGGCGGCTACGTGTTCAACCCGTGCTGGGCCGGAGCACTGCTGCGCCTGGCACACCACACCGGAGACGAGCTGCTCGCCGACATCGCGCACAACATGGTGATCGGTCGCTTCACCACGTACCCCGGTTACTACGGGCGGCAGTTCCAGGTCGCGCACATGAAACCCGACTTCGCGACAAGCGGCCCGGTGGGCATCACGGGGTACTACTTCCACCACGCACCGGCCCAGCTCGGACTCGCGATGGACTACCTGATCAGCGAGAGCTTCTATCGGAGCGCGGGGGCGATCGAGTTCCCGCACGTGTTCGAGGCCGATTTCGCGTACTTCAAGTTCTTCGCCTACGGCCATGCCCCGGGAACGTTCTTCGGTGAAGACGGGGTCTGGCCGTACCTTCCCGCGGGGCTCATCGCGGTCGACAACCCTATGGTCAACTGGATCGGCGGTGTCGGCAACGGCGCCCTGTACATCAGCCTGACCAACTCCGCCGGGACCGCGCAGCAGGTGGTCGTCGACCTCTCCAGCGACCTCACCGGGGTGCCCCGGAACTCCTCGACGCCCGTGGAGCTGGTGACGGCGAACGGCGCTCGATCGACCGGGGCGGCGAGCAGCGGACGGGTCACCGTGACGGTCCCCGCGCGCGGGCTGGTGGCCCTCGTGGTGCGCGACGTCGACGTGCAGCGTCCCGAACTGCCGTTCGACGACATCGTCGATCACGGGCCGGACAGCTTCCACGAGGTCGACTCCGACCCGGCGACCGAGTACGGCGTCGCGCGAGGGATGCTCCTGGTGCGCCCCGACGGTCAGGGGTACGACGCGTACGTGCAGCTCGACACGGAACAGCAGGCGACGCTGTCGTACCGGATCGGCGGG
>NZ_QOAY01000210.1:3592-12817 GCF_003314775.1 Microbacterium sp. H6
GGTGCAGCAGGCGCCCCAGAAGGCGTACCCGTTCGAATGGACGATCCCGGTCGACGACCTGACCGACACCTTCCGGTACACGA
The DNA here is from genome assembly GCF_003314775.1 of Microbacterium sp. H6. Taxonomy (NCBI): domain Bacteria; kingdom Bacillati; phylum Actinomycetota; class Actinomycetes; order Micrococcales; family Microbacteriaceae; genus Microbacterium; species Microbacterium sp. H6. The sequence goes on from NZ_QOAY01000210.1 coordinate 3,676, forward strand.
TCACCTCCGGCGGAGTGACCACGCCCGAGGTCACGCTGAAGCTGCCCGCACGGATCAGCGGTGCGAACCCGGGTCTCGCGGGAGATGTCATCGCGCAGGCGACGGGTACCGCCGGCGACCGTGTGCCGCTGACGATCGAAGTGCGCAACGCGACGGACGACCCGATCACCGGCACGGTCGCGATCACACTCCCGTCCGGGTGGCAGCTCGACGGCGCGGTCCCGGCCGTCTCCGTCCCGGCGCAGGGCTCAGCCCGCGTGGAATCGGCCGCGGTGATCGCCACCGCCGCACCGCTCGGTGAGATCGAGGTGAAGGCGAAGCTCACGGTCACGGGCGAGGACCCCGTCACGCTCAGACCGGCCGCGATCGAGGTGATCGACCGGCGCCGACTGGTGTCGCTCACCTCCGATGTCGAGATCGTGAGCGGGCCGGGCGCCGTCGCGAAGCTGACCGCACTCGTCATCAACACCGGGGTGACGCCCCTGCAGGGCACGCTCGCCCTCTACGGCCTCACGGGGTGGAGCGTCGGACAGCAGAGCACGACGATCACCGTGCCACCGCGATCGGATCTGACCCATACCTGGACGGTGACGGCCGGCTCCGGTGTCGCACCCGGATCGTCGACGCGCTTCGAGGCACGCCTCGATCAGAGCCTCAGGAGGGGAGTGCTCGTGCGCGTCGCCGACGAGGGCGTGATCGCCCACACGCAGTCGCCGTGGCCGGGGTACCTCGAGGCGGGGAACTGGTACCCCAGCGGACTCTCCGGCTGGAACGGCACCCGCACGCGGTACAGCGATTCCGACTCGGTGGGCAGCACTGTGACGTGGAACGTCGACCTCCCGCAGGCAGGGCTCTACCGTGTCTCGGTCTGGTACCCGACGAACCCCACGACCACGACGTCGGCGGCCTACGTCGTGGAGCATCAGAACGGCAGCTCCGAGGTGATCGTGGACCAGACCCAGGGCGCAGCCGCCTGGCGCTCGCTGGGCTCGTTCCGCTACGCGGCCGGTGCGACGGGCACGGTGCGACTCGAGGTGCGCAACACCAGCATCCACCGGGTCAGCGCCGCGCAGTTCGTCCGTATCGGCGACTGACTCCCCGGTTCGAATCGCGCAAATGGTCGCATCCGCCAGGCGGATGCGACCATTTGCGCGATTCTGAGGAGAGTTGACGACTCAGTGGCGCACGTACTCCTTGATCGCGTCCTCGTCGACCGCGACGCCGAGGCCCGGGCCGGTCGGGACGACGAAGCCGCCGTCGGCGCGCACCTCGAGAGGCGTCGTGAGCAGACGGTTGGCGACCGGGAGCGTGAACGGCTGGTACTCGAACGCGAGGAGCGAGGCGGCGCTCGCCGCGACGTGAACGCCGGCGGCCATCGCGATGCCGAAGGCCGCCGAGTGGTGAGGGGCGACCTGCACGTGGAAGGCGTCGGCGACCGCCGAGATCGCGAGGCCCTCGGTGATGCCGGTACGGCCGATGTCGGGCTGCGTGAGGCCGACCGCGCGGCGGGTGAGCCAGTCGGTGAACTCGAAGCGGCTGCGCATCGCCTCGCCGACCGCGATCGGTGTCGCGAGCGCGGAAGCGAGGTCTCGGTGGCCCTCCACGTCTTCCGGAGCGAGTGGCGCCTCGAAGAACCAGGCCCTGCGGTCGTCGAGCTCCCGGCCGAGAGCACGGGCCTCGCCGAGGCGGTAGGTCCAGTGCGCGTCGAGCGCGACGTCGAGGTCGGGGTGAACGCCGCGGACCGCATCGTAGGTGGCGAGGTCGGTGCGGATGTCGACGCCGAGGTGCAGCTTGATGCGCCGCACGCCCCCTTCGACGAGCTCGGCCGTCTTCTCCGCGCGCTCGACGTCGTCTACGCCGCGGATGCCCGAGACGTATGTGGGCAGCACCTCGTGGAAGCGTCCGCCGGCGAGCTCCGAGACCGAGAGCCCGGTCGCGTGACCCCAGAGGTCCCACAGGGCGATGTCGACGGCTGCCATGGCGTCGGCCTGATGGCCGGTGAGGTGCCCGCGCTCGCGCATCGACTCGGTCATCCGGTGCCAGAGCGTGCGCACCGAACGCGGGTCCTCGCCGAGGATGAGCGGGGCCAGCAGGTTGTCCACGATCGCCGCGACCACGACCGGGGCGACCGGAGCGAGCGCTTCGCCCCACCCGATCAGCCCCTCGTCGGTCTCGATCTTCACCAGCAGGGTCTCGTAACCGGGGGAGTACAGGCTCCGCCACGGTGGGCGGATCACATAGCCGCGGTGGTCGACGGCGGTGTCGCCCGCGTAGGAGTTGTTCGCCTCCTCCTTCGAGAGGTAGAGGGGAAAGGTCTGGACGCGCGTGATTCTCACAGGGGTCTCCAAAGACATCGATGGGCGAGCGGTCGGCGGCTGGTGCCGCGGTCAGGGTAGGGAGCGTCGCGGCCGGGCGTCAGAGCGCGGCGAACGCGGATGCGGTGCGGGAAGGGCTGTATCCGAGGGCGACGGAGATCTCGTCGGCGGCTTCGATCAGCTGCAGCGCGAGCTCCTGATGCGGGGCGTGCAGATCCAACACGGACAGCGGGCCGCTCGCCGAGATGCCGGCCACGATCTCGCCCGCACGGTTGCGGATCGGGGCGGCGATGCAGGCACGTCCGAAGGCGAGTTCCTCGATCTCGGTCGAGTAGCCGCGGCTGCGCGTCTCATCGAGCGCGAGCTGCATGGCCTCGCGGTCGACGATCGTGTGCGGGGTGAAGCGCTGCGGTGCCTGCGCGAAGTACTCGTCCACCTGCGCGTCGGTCATGCCGGACAGCAGTGCCTTGCCGATGCCGGTGGCGTGCAGGGGACCCGTGCGGCCCGCCATGTCGAACGACTTCGGTGCGAGCGCCCCCTCGAAGTTGCACAGGTACATGAAGGTGAAGCCGCTGAGCTCGGCGACGTTCACACCGATCTCGATCCGGCGGGCGAGGTTCTGCGCGATCTGCCGCGCTGCGCGGAAGATGGGGGAGCCGTTGAGGGCGATCGTGCCGAGCGAGACGGCGGCCGGACCCAGGCGGTACAGGCCGGTGCGCGGGTCCTGGACCACGAACTTCATGCGGTCCAGCGCCGACATCATCCGCGAGACCGTGGACTGGCCGAGCCCGGTGAGGGTGCAGAGCTCCGAGACCCGCAGTTCGCCCGACTCCTCGGTGAAGCAGGCGAGCAACGACATCGCCCGTTCGACGGTCTGGGTGCCGCCCACCGATTCCGATGCCATGGTCACTCCTCCTCAGTACTGCCGCCGCGTGGGCGACGTCGCGGCTGGTCACCGCTGCCAGTCATCCTATTCAGAGAAATGGCTTCGAGCAACACAAATGTGGGTGTCGTATGCATTTTGTGGATTTCGCATCCGCATTGTGGTTAACTGGCCGCACGTCGACGTCGACGACTGTGACGACGACGCGCAGGGCCCCGCGGGGGTCGTCTCTACTGGAAAGTGACTGCAATGCAACAAGCCATACTCGAGCGGCCCGCAGAGAGCGAGCAGAAGGCCGTCGAGCCACGCTCCGGGCGACGCTCCACGCTGGGCGCGAAGGATCGCACCTTCGGTTTCATGATCGCACTTCCCGCGGTCCTCCTGTTCCTCGTGATCGCGATCTTCCCTCTCGTGTCGAGCATCTTCACGAGCCTGTTCGATCAATCCCTCCTGCGTCCGGAGCGCACGTTCGTCGGTCTCGACAACTACGCGGCCGTCTGGGACGAGTTCTTCGCGCGGCTCGGCACGACCCTCGTCTTCGCGTCCCTCTCCACGATCTTCCCGCTCGTGCTCGGCGTGGCCCTGGCGCTGCTGCTGAACGCCCGCATGCGCGGACGGAACATCCTGCGCGGGGCCCTCATGCTTCCCTGGCTGCTCCCCGGTGTGGTCGTCTCCTTCCTCTGGGCGTGGATCTTCAACGACAGCTACGGCGTCGTCAACCACGTGCTCTCGGTGTTCGGTCTTCCCGAGGTCAGCATGCTGGGCACCCCGACCGGCGCCATGGCGGCCGTGGTCATCGCCAAGACGTGGCACTCGTTCCCCTGGATCATGGTCGTGGCCCTCGCGGTGCTGCAGACCCTTCCGAGCGAGCAGATCGAGGCCGCCACCATCGACGGTGCGACTCGCGCGCAGCGGTTCCGCCACATCTCCCTGCCGCACATCGCAGGCCCCGTGACCCTCGTCGCCGTCCTGGAGTTCATCTACAACTTCGGCAACTTCGACACGATCTTCGTCATGACCGGTGGAGGGCCGGGCAACTCGACCACGGCGCTCGCGGTCAGCCTCTACGATCTCGCTTTCGGCAGCTACGAGCTGGGCAAGGCCTCAGCCATGGGCACGCTCTGGCTGGTCCTGCTGGCCATCATCACCACCGGATACCTGTTCCTCAACCGACGGCTGGAGAAGTGATGCGCCGTAGTCGCGATGTGGGGGAGTCGATCATCCGCCCCCACCTGTCCATCCCGGGACGTGTCCTGCTCCTGCTGCTGGCGCTGTTCGGCCTGCTCCCGGTGTACTGGCTCACGGCCACCGCTTTCACGAAGAAGGAGGACGTGTTCTCCCTCGACCGTCCGTTCTTCCCTGTGGATCCGACCTTCGAGAACTTCATCGGCTTCTTCCAGAACGACCTGCTGCTGAAGAACCTCCTCAACAGCATCATCGTCTCCACCGGAACCGCTCTGCTCGCCGTCCTGGTCGGCGGACTGATGGCGTACTCCCTGTCGAAGTTCCGCTACCGCGGTCGCAACGCCGTGATGTTCATGTTCCTCATCGGTCAGCTGATCCCCGGTGCGCTGCTGCTCATCTCGCTCTACCTGATGCTGAGCTCGGCAGGGCTGCTGTACACCTATACGGCACTGATCATCTCGTTCACGACGTTCACGCTGCCGCTCGCGGTGTTCCTGCTGAAGGGCATCATCGACGCCCTGCCGGACGACATCATCGAGGCGGCCAAGGTCGACGGACTCTCGCGCACGGGGACGATGTTCCGCATCGTGTTCCCGCTCGTGGTCCCCGGACTCATCACCGCCGGGATGTTCGCCTTCATGCGGGGCTGGAGCGATCTCCTCTTCGCCCTCACGCTCGCAGGACCCGACAAGCAGACGCTGCCGGCGGGTCTCACCCAGGCGTTCATCCGCGAGGGCACGGCGGACTGGCCCGCGCTCATGGCGGCGTCCCTGATCACCTCCCTCCCACTCGTCCTCATCTTCATCCTCCTGCAGCGCTACTTCGTCTCCGGCCTCGCCGCCGGGGCGGTCAAGGGATAGCGCCGCACCGCAGCACCGCTCGTCACCCCTCATCCCGAAGGAGCAGTCTCCATGAACATCTCGAACTCGCAGCTGAGCCGCCGAGCCTTCCTCGGAGGCGGAACCGTCCTGGCGGCGTTCGGCGCACTCGCGCTCGCCGGCTGTGCGACCCCCGCCGCCCCCGGCACCGGAGCCGGAGCCACGGCCGCAGGAGCCACCAAGGCCAAGACCATCAACTTCTACGGCAACTCGCTCGGCGAAGAGGCTCTGAAGTCGGCGTGGCAGGGCATCCTCGACGGCTTCTCGAAGCAGGAGGGCGTCAAGGTCGCCCCGGTCATCTACCCCTACGATCAGGCCGCCACGCAGCTGGCTCTGACCGGACGCTCCGGCAACCTCATGGGCGTCGGGCAGTCGGGCGGGTGGCAGGTGCTGACCCCCATGAACGTGCTCGCCGACCTCTCCGACCTCGCGAAGGGGCTGGGCATCCCGCAGGGTGTGCTCGACTCCTACACGATGGACGGCAAGCTGCTCGTGCTCCCGCTCACGGCTGCCGGTATCGGCATCATCACCAACGGCGAGATCGCGAAGAGCGTCGGCATCAAGTCGGGCATGACCGTGGAGCAGTTCGCCACGGCGCTCGAGAAGATCAAGAAGCAGGACTCGTCGCTGATCCCCTACGCCGCCGTCACGAAGAACCCCGACCTGAAGGACGCCGTCCCGTGGATGTGGGGCTTCGGCAGCGACGTGGTCACCGACGACCTGAAGTGCACCCTGGGAGATGCCGAGAGCGTCAAGGCCGTCACCTGGTACAAGTCCCTGCAGGATGCCGGTCTGACGCAGACGAACGTGGCACGCAGCGATGCCCGCATCCTGTTCGCGAGCGGTCGGGCGGCCCTGTACGACGATGCCCCGCTCGCGTCGACCTTCGTCAAGACGAACGGTGCGGCGCAGAACATCATCGACAACATCGGGGCCATCTCGCGCCCGACCGCCGGTGGCAAGGACTCGTTCAACCGGGCTTGGGGCAGTGGTGTCTTCGCGACCGCGGGGGAGGGCGAGCTCACGAGCCGCGACTTCATCCTCTACGCCGCGACGAACGTCGAAGCGGCGACCGCGCTCTACGAGAACTCCGCGGTGGCACCTGCCGCCAAGAGCGTCGCCGACAAGATCCCCGCCCTCGCGGCGGACAAGTTCCAGGGCGCGTTCCGCACCGAGGTCTCCGAGCATGCACGCGGTGCCGCGTGGGACCGCGTCGCGGTGACCGCGCAGATCGACGCCGCGATCGGCGCGGGTGTCGCGACGATCCTCGCCGGGCAGGTCGAGGTGCAGGCCGGCCTCAACGCGCTGAAGAAGGAAGTCCAGGGGCTGCTCGACGCCAACTCCTGATCGAGAGCGGCGGGAGATACGAAGAAGGCCGCGTTCCCGGAAAGGGACGCGGCCTTCTTCGTAGATGTGAGCGGGTCAGAGCCAGCGTTCGCGCAGCACCGGCTTGAGCCAGGCCGCGGGGGAGGAGATCGACAGGCCGCCGTCGACCGCGATCGACGTGCCGGTGACGAAGGACGCGGCATCGGAGGCGAGGAACGCCACGACGGACGCGACCTCCTCCGGACGGCCGATGCGTCCGAGCGGGTAGCCCTCGCTCTCGCCGGTGTCCTGCGCGGAGATGCTGCCCGGCTGCACGGCGTTCACGCGGATGCCTCGGGGGCCGTAGTCCAGCGCCAGCTGCCGTACGAGGCCGTCCACTCCGGCCTTGGCGGCTGCGTAGGCGGCCAAGGCCGGGGCGGCGAGCGACGAGTTCACGGAGGTCACCGCGACGATCGACGATCCGGCGGAGAGACGGGAAAGAGCCGCGCGCGCCACGAAGAACGCCGAGTCGAGCGTGGCCCCCAGGGCGCCGCGCCAGTCTTCGTCGCTCGTGGTCTCGGCGCGGGCGATCGGCATGCGTCCGGCGGCGAGCACGACGACATCGAGTCGGCCGAGAGCCTGCTCCGCATCCGCGACGGCGCGATCGGCGGCCTCCGGCCGACTGCAGTCCGCGACGAGATACCGCGCGAAGACGGCGTCGTCGCTGTCATCGATCCCCACGCCGACGACGGTGTCCCCGCCGTCGGCGAAGGCGCGGGCGATCGCGAGACCGATGTCGGAGCTGCCGCCGATCAGCAGCACGCCGCGGCCGGTCACACGCGCACCGTGGTGGGGACGGGGGGAAGGGCGAGCTCGTCGATCACGAGCTTCACGGACGCACGGCTGCCGGAGTCGAGGCGCGACGCGGGGTAGCGGACCGTCGCGTGGTCGATGATGCCGCGCGCGACGAGAACCTCCTTGTGCACCGCCCATGCGATGCCGCCCTGCAGACCGATGAGCACGAGAGGGAGCATACGACGGAACTCGGCTCTGGCCTCGTCGACGCGCCCCTCCAGGAACCTGTCGAGCACCGGGCCGAGCAGGTCGGGGAACTCGCAGGCGGGCATCGTGCCGACGGCGCCCCTGGCGTACTCCTCCAGGCAGAACTGCGCGTTCTGTCCGCCGAGCACGGCGAAGTCGGGGTCATCGATCGCCGAGACCACGGCCCCGACCTTGGGTGCCGTCGGGGGAGCTTCCACCTTGACCGAGTCGACGCCGTCGAGCCGGGCGATCTCGGCGATCAGAGCCGGAGCCATCACCACGCCGGTGACGCCGGGAGCGTCCTGCACCATGACGGAGAGCGAGGTGGCCGCGGCCACGTCGCCGTAGAAGTCGACGAGCGTCGCTGCCGGCGGCTTCACCATGAACGGCGGAAGCACCATGAGCGCGTCGGCGCCCCCTTCCTCCGCGAGGAGCGCCTGCTCGATCGAGGTCGCGGTGGACGTGCCGTTGACGCCGGCGATCACCGGGATCCGGCCGTCGACCACCCGGACGACATCGTCCAGGATCGTCCGACGTTCCTCCGTCGTCAGTGCGAAGCCCTCGCTCGCCATGCCGAAGACGGCGACACCGTCGACCCCGGAGGCGAGCTGGAACTCGACCAGCCGACGCAGGCCGGCACGGTCGAGGGCGCCCGATTCGTCGAAGGGTGTTGCCAGGATGGGCATCAAGCCATGGAGTGTCGGAGCCATCAGCTGTTTCCCGCCTTCATCATCGTCTGTCCACATTTCTCGCAAGTGTTATGCATATTGTGAGATAGTCTGCCACATAACGGTTACGAGCTACCAGCGAAGGACGCCCCCGGATGTCGCACACCCTGCCCTCCCGAACCGTCGAGATCCTCTCCGACGCCCGATACGTCCAGGCCGAGTCTCCGCGGTGGGGCGGTCGCGACGGCAGCCTCGCCTGGATCGACATGGCCACGGGTTCGCTGCACCGCGGGCGTATCGACGGCGGGCGAGTGATCCCCGGGTCCGCGGTCGTCGTCGGCGCGCAGATCGGTGCCCCGATCCCGCTCGCGCAGCCGGGGCAGGGCTGGCTGGTCGGAGTCGATCGTCGCGTCGTGCACGTGAGCGACGACGGAGCCGTCTGCCCACTCACGGATGACATCGCCGCACCGGGGGACTACATGAACGACGGCGGCGGTGATCCGGTCGGTCGCTTCTGGGTGGGCAGCCAGTCGATGCCCCGCGACCCGCACTGCACGCTGTGGAGCATCGACCCCGATGGTGAGCCGACTGCTCGCCTGGAAGGGGTCACGGTGTCCAACGGTCTCGCCTTCGACAGCACGGGATCCACGCTGTTCTACATCGACACTCTGCCGGACCGCAGCATCGAGGCCTTCGACGTGGCGCCGGACGGGGAGCTGTCGAATCGCCGCACGGTGTGCCGGGTCGAGGGCGGCAACCCCGACGGCATGGCGATCGACCTCGAGGGCATGCTCTGGGTCGCGGTCTGGGACGCCTCCGAGGTGCGCCGCTACTCTCCCGACGGTCAGCTCGTGGAGACCATCGTCC
>NZ_QOAY01000210.1:12910-19255 GCF_003314775.1 Microbacterium sp. H6
CGGCCTGGCAGAACCAGCTGACGCCGACGGTGCGCTTCTCGGCGTGCAGGTCGAGGTCGGAGGGGTCCCCGCATACCCGTGGCGAGGTGCGGTGCCGACGGCCCGCATCGCAGGGGAGGGCGCGCTGTGAGCGCCGTCGACAACGACCAGCTGCGGGAACGGTTGCGCCGCACGCGGCTCGTCGCGATCCTCCGCGGAACCGACGTCGATGCGACGGTCGCCGCGGCACGGACCCTCCTGGAAGCCGGCGTGCGCACGCTCGAGATCGCGCTCACCCTCCCCGACGCGGAGGAGGCGATCGCGCAGGTGGTGCACGACGCTCCGGTCGATGCGCTGATCGGCGCGGGCACCGTGCTCGACGAGGCGGATGTCGATCGCGCCGTATCCGCCGGCGCGCAGTTCATGGTCACCCCGACGCTCAGCGCATCTGTGCCCTACGCCGTCAGCTGCGGCATCGGCGTCCTGCCCGGTGTCTACACGCCGACGGAGGTCCAGCGCGGTCACGACCTCGGCAGCGCGGCGGTGAAGCTGTTCCCCGCGTCGGCACTCGGTCCCGGCTTCATCCGCGCCGTGCGTGATCCGTTCCCGCACGCGCGGATCATCCCCGTGGGAGGTGTGAGCGTCGACACCGTCGGCGACTTTCTCGCGGCCGGTGCCTTCGGCGTCGGGGTCGGTGGACCTCTGGTCGGCGATGCGGCGACCTCAGGCGGCGACCTCGACGCTCTCGCTGTCCGCGCCAGGGCATTCGTGGAGGCCGTGCGGGCGGTGTGATCCGCGCTCCATAGCGTTCTCATCACCGGACCCTCGATTCCGCTTATGCGCGATTCCTAACGTCGATCTCGCCCCGCGATGGCCGCGGCGGAAGGAGAGAGATGTACGGAACATATCTGCGGCGCGAACTCGCGGGACGCAGGAAGCAGACCCTGATCGTCGCGATCGGGCTGGCGATCGCGATCGCACTGGTGATCGTGGTCAACGCCCTCACCGCGGGGGTGCGGGACGCCCAGGCGCAGGCTCTCGCGTCCGTCTACGGAGTCGGCACCGACCTCACGGTCACGGGCGCTGCCGCCGAGCCGGGCCAGGGGGAGGGGCCGCGCTTCGACTTCGATGCGGATGCCGGTGAGAGCGATGGTGAGACCACCACGCTCGCACAGTCCACGCTGCGAACCGACTTCCTGCGGGGCACCCTCGACTCGTCCGTGCTCGACACCGTCGCCGCGACCGACGGCGTCTCGGCGGCATCCGGGGCGCTGAGCCTCACGAACTCCACGTTCTCCGGCGAGGTGCCCAGCGGTGGATTCGCGCCGCAGGACGGCGAGCAGCCCGCCGCGCCGGAGGAAGGGCAGACGCCACCGGATGGCGCAGCGGGCGGCGGGGGCTCTTTCGGGGTGGACTCCTTCTCCGTGCTCGGCATCGATCCAGCTGCCACCGCCGTGGGACCGATGGGCTCGGCCACGGTCACGGACGGTCGCGGTCTCGACGCCGATGACGCTGAGGCACTGGTCGCCATGGTCGACAGCACGTACGCCTCCACGAACGGGATCACGGTCGGAGACGCCATCGACGTGGCCGGCTCCGATGTGGAGGTCGTCGGGATCCTCGGATCCACGTCCGACAGTGCGGACACGGCGGCGAACGTGTATCTGCCGCTGCGCACAGCGCAGACGCTCGCCGGAGTCGACGACGTGATCTCCACCGTGTACGTCCAGGCCGATTCGGCCGCTTCGATCGATGCGGTCCAGTCCGCGCTCGCCGAAGAGCTCCCTGACGCCACCGTCACGTCGCAGTCCGAGCTCGCCTCGACGGTGTCGGGTTCCCTCTCCAGCGCCACGGCGCTGATCACGAACCTCGGCACCTGGCTCTCCGTCATCGTCCTCGCCGTCGCTCTGCTGCTCTCCGTGCTGCTCACCCTCTCGGGCGTGGGCCGTCGCACCAGGGAGTTCGGAACCCTCAAGGCGATCGGCTGGTCGAACGGGCGGGTCGTTCGCCAGGTCGCGGGCGAGTCGATGGTGCAGGGACTCATCGGGGGAGCCGCGGGCCTCGTCCTGGGTGTCATCGGCATCGTGCTCATCAACGTCCTGCGTCCCACCGTCGCTGCGAGCGGGGGAAGTCAAGCAGGTCCTGGCGGCATGGGCGGTGGCCCGACCGGAGGCGGGGCGGTGTTCCAGGGACAGCAGACGGCGGACATCGTGCTCCAGGCACCTTTCACGCCGGGGGTGCTGCTGGCCGCCGTCGGACTCGCCGTGCTCGGCGGTGTCGTCGCCGGAGCGTTCGGCGGCTGGAGGGCCGCCCGTCTCCGTCCCGCCGAGGCGCTGCGCTCGGTCGCATGACCAGGTCTCGGGCGAACGATGAGCGACCGAACCCGACATCCCCGCAGAAGGACACCCCAGAGAAGGAGAAGACCATGATCACGGCAGACCTCGCACCGACGGCGCCGACAGACGGGAGGGAGCAACCGCTCTACCGTGTCACGGGCGTCACCCGGACGTACACGCAGAAGGGGCGCATCGTGAAAGTGCTGACGGGCGTGGACCTCGACATCATGTCCGGCGAGTTCGTCACGATCCAGGGCCCCACCGGAGGGGGCAAGTCGACCCTGCTGCAACTGCTCGGCGCCCTCGACACACCCTCCACCGGATCGCTTCTGCTGGACGGCAGCGAACTCGCGTCCGCTTCGAGCGCCGAGCTCACCCGGATCAGGGCGGAGGAGATCGGCTTCGTGTTCCAGGGGTTCAACCTGATCCCGACTCTCACCGCCACCGAGAACGTCGACATGGCGCTCGAGCCGCTGGGGGTCGACAGGGCCGAGCGACGCGCCAGGGTCGCGGAGGCTCTTGCCCACGTCGGTCTCGACGACAGAGGTGACCATCTGCCGGCGGAGCTCTCCGGAGGGCAGCAGCAGCGGGTCGCCATCGCGCGTGCCCTCGTCAAGAAGCCGCGAGTGCTGCTCGCCGACGAGCCGACGGGCAACCTCGATGAGAGCATGCGGGACGAGATCCTGGCGCTGCTCGAATCGCTGTGCGCCGAGGGGATCACGGTCATCGTGGTGACCCACGACTCGGCGGTGGCGCGGCGAGCGACCCGGCGTCTCCGTCTCGCGAAGGGCACGGTGCGCGACATCACGAGGGAGGGGCTCGCTGCGGCGCCGTGAGCGGCGAGCCGTCGTGACCCGCGGGGGTCATGATGCACGAAGGGCCGGGTACCTCGCGGTAACCGGCCCTTCGTCGACGGGACGTCAGTGCGTGTCTTCCGCCTCGATCTCGGTGCGGTCACCCGACCACAGCGTGTGGAAGGTGCCCGGCTTGTCGATGCGCTTGTAGGTGTGCGCGCCGAAGAAGTCGCGCTGTCCCTGCACGAGAGCGGCAGGCAGGCGATCGGCGCGGATGCCGTCGTAGTACGACAGCGACGACGAGAACGCCGGAGCCGGGATGCCCGCCTGCGCTGCGGTCGCCACGACGCGACGCCACGACGACTGCGCCCGGGTGAACGCCTCGGCGAAGTAGGGTGCGGTCATCAGCACGGGGAGGTCGGGGGTCGCCGCGTAGGCATCGGCGATGCGGTTGAGGAACTGCGCACGGATGATGCAGCCGCCGCGCCAGATCTTGGAGATCGCGCCGAGGTCGATGTTCCAGCCGTACTCGGCCGCGCCGGCGCGGATCTCGTCGAAGCCCTGCGAGTAGGCGACGATCTTCGACGCATACAGTGCCAGGCGCACGTCCTCGATGAACTGCTCGGTGTCTTCGGCCGAGACCGTGAACTCCTCGTCGGGGCCGGGAAGGCCGCCGGCGACGGCGCGCTGCTCGGGGTGCGACGACAGCGAGCGGGCGAACGTGGCCTCGGCGATGCCCGACACCGGTACGCCGAGCGACAGCGCGGTCTGCACGGTCCAGGCGCCGGTGCCCTTGGCTCCCGCCTGGTCGAGGATCACGTCGACGAGCGGCTTGCCGGTCTCGGCGTCCACCTGGCGGAGCACCTCGGCCGTGATCTCGATCAGGTACGACTCGAGCTCGCCCCTGTTCCACTCGGCGAAGATCTCGGCGATCTCGGCGGGCGACTTGCCGGTGCCGCGGCGGATGAGGTCGTAGGCCTCGGCGATGAGCTGCATGTCGGCGTACTCGATGCCGTTGTGCACCATCTTGACGAAATGACCGGCGCCGTCGTGGCCGACGTGGGTGACGCAGGGCTCGCCTTCGGCGATCGCCGCGATGGACTTGAGGATCGGCCCGAGGGTGACCCACGACTCGTCCGAGCCGCCCGGCATGATCGAGGGTCCGGTGAGGGCGCCCTCCTCGCCGCCGGAGATGCCGGCGCCGACGAAGTTGATGCCGGTCTCGCGGACGGCCTTCTCGCGACGGATGGTGTCGGGGAAATAGGCGTTGCCGCCGTCGACGATGATGTCGCCCGGTTCGAACACCTCGACCAGCGAGTCGATCACCGCATCGGTCGGACCCCCGGCCTTGACCATGATGATCGCGGTGCGCGGCTTCTGCAGCGAGTCGGCGAACTCCTGGTAGGTGCGGGCCGGTACGAAGCCGGCCTCGGGGTGCTCGTCGAGGAGCGTCTGGGTCTTCTCGTAGCTGCGGTTGAAGATCGCCACCGTGTTGCCCTCGCGGCTGGCGAGGTTGCGGGCGAGGTTCGAGCCCATGACGGCGAGTCCGACGACTCCGATGTTCGCTGATGCTTCGGGCACAGAAGGCTCCTCGAGATCGTGAAGAAGGGGTGGTTTCAGAGTATCGCTGTCCGGGAGGTCAGTGGCGACCTGTGTCTTGGGAGGCGATGTCGTGAGAGGCGATGTCGCGGGAGGCGATGAAGCGCCGCGACACCGCGATGTCGCGGTCTCCGAGCCCGGCGGCGACGAGTTCGTCGAAAGCCGCACGCAGGGTGGGGAGCAGCACGGGCGCGGTGCCGGTGGCCTCGGCGATGTCGGCGGCGAAGCCGAGGTCCTTCACCATGTACTGCGCGATGCCGCTGGGGGAGTCGTCACCGGTGACGAGCTTCTCGCGGCGACTGTCGAGCAGGCGCGATCCGGCGTATCCGCCCGAGAGCAGCGACCAGAGCGCATCGAGGTCGAGTCCCGAGCGCTCGGCGAGCACCGTGGCTTCACCGAGCGCCATGATCGTGGCGGAGACCACGAGCTGGTTGCAGGCCTTGGCGACCTCGCCCGCGCCCAGCGGGCCGAGCAGCACAGGGTTGCCGCAGGGGTCGAGCACCTCGGCGGCGATCGCCGCGTCCTTCTGGTCCCCTCCGAGCATGATCGAGAGGGTTCCGGCGATCGCACCGTCCTCACCGCCGGAGACAGGGCAGTCGACGACTCGCACCCGTCCCTGCGTCTGTGCGCCCACCCGCTCCGCGAGCGCACGCACGGCCGGCGCCGACGACGTGGACCCGATCAGGATGAGCAGGTCGCCGGCGTCGGCCAGCAACCCGTCCGGCCCGTCGAGCATGGCTTCGAAAGGGGGGAGGTCGGGCAGCATCATGAGAAGGACGTCTACTCTGGAGGCGAGTTCGCGTGGCGTCTCCGCCCAGGAGGCACCGGCAGCCAGCAGTTCCGGCTGAGGGCGGCGGGCATGGATGACGAGCCGACCGTGCGCGGCGAGCAGATGGTCCGCCATCGGGCGACCCATCGCGCCGAGGCCGACCACGCCGACGGTGGCAGGTGTGTTGCTCATGCGCACACCGTAGCAACAATCCAACAGATAGAACAGTGTCCAACAGGATGGAACTGGGCTAAGGTGAGTGATTCAGACTTCCCGAGGAGGGGACCAAGATGACGGGGACCGAGAAGAAGCTGCGTGCCGTCGTGGCGGTGCCGCTGCGGGAAGAGCTGTGCCGACTGATCGAGGAGCTCGAGCCGCGCCTCGAGGTGCTCCGCGACCACGATCTGATGCCGCCGATGCGGGGTCCTGCCGACTGGTCGGGTGATCCTCGGTACACGCGCACGCCGGAGCAGCAGCAGGCCTTCGATGCGCTGGTCGATTCCGCAGACGTGCTCTTCGGGATCCCCGATGTCGACGCGGGGGCTCTGGCTCGCACGGTGGCTGCGAACCCGCGGCTGCGCTGGGTCATGACGACCGCGGCCGGGGGTGGAGCTTCGGTCAAGGCTGCCGGCCTCGACCGTTCCCAGCTCGACCGTGTGGTCTTCACCACCAGCGCCGGCGTGCACGGCGGCCCGCTCGCGGAGTTCGCGGTGTTCGGGGTCATGGCCGGTGCGAAGAACCTCCCGCGCCTCCTCGCCGACCAGGGAACGCGCACCTGGCCGGATCGCTGGGAGATGCGTCAGCTCGACGAGATGACGGTCCTGGTCGTCGGTCTCGGCGGCATCGGCTCGGAATGCGCACGGCGCTT
>NZ_QOAY01000210.1:19273-20214 GCF_003314775.1 Microbacterium sp. H6
GCGCTCGGCGCGCGGGTGTGGGGCACGACGCGCTCGGGTGAGCCGGTGGCGGGTGTGGATCGTCTCGTGCCGTTGGGCGAGCTGACCGAGGCCGTGGCCGGTGTCGACGCGATCGTCGTCACCCTTCCCGGCACGGCGCAGACGCACCATCTGATCGGCGCCGACGTGCTCGAGGCCGTCAAGCCCGGTGCGATCATCGCCAACGTGGGCCGCGGCACCGTTATCGACGAGGTCGCGCTGCTCGGCGCGCTCGACGATGGTCGCGTGGCCTTCGCCGCCCTCGACGTGTTCGAGCAGGAGCCGCTCGATGCCGCCTCGCCGCTGTGGGGGCACCCGAACGTGCTGGTGAGCCCACACACCGCAGCCCTCAGCTCCAAGGAGGAGGAGCGGATCGCTCGACGCTTCGCGGAGAACGCGGCACGCCTGCTGGACGGCGAGCCGCTGGCCGCGGTGGTCGATACGGTCGAGTTCTACTGATCGACCTGCAGGTCTTCACCGCCTGACGGGATCCCGAGCGCGAAAGGCGCGGCCATGGATGACGACACCCGCGAGGGGCGAGACCCCGCACCCGCCGTGACCCGCAGCATCCGCCTGCTCGGGATCCTCGCCGAGGCCGGTGGCCCGCGCACGCTCACCGAGCTGGCCGGGGACCTGGGACTGGCCAAGTCGTCGACCGCGAACCTCTGTCTCGCGCTCGAGGCCGGCGGCATGGTCGACCGCACGCCGCAGGGTTACCGCCTCGGCGTGCGCACCGCCGAACTGGGTGGCGCGTTCGCCGCGCAGTTCAACCAGGTGCGGGAGTTCTACAGCGTGTGCGAGGCCTCGCCGCAGCTCGCCTCCGAACTGGTGCAGGTCGCCATGCTCGACGGCACGGACGCGTTGTACCTCGCCCGTCACGAGGGCTCGCGCTCGCTCCGTCTCGGCACCCCGCTCGGGTCTCG
>NZ_QOAY01000210.1:20247-24024 GCF_003314775.1 Microbacterium sp. H6
CCGGCCCCACTGTCGGCGACCGGACGCGCGCTCCTCGCCGCGATGAGCGACGACGAGGTGACCGAACTCCTCGGTGCTGACGCCGTCTTCCCGCAGCTCACCGAGCGCAGCGCGACCACCATGTCGGGGCTTCTCGAAGTGCTCGCCACAGCCCGCCGCAGAGGCTGGGCGCTGGACGCGGAGGAATCCTTCCGCGGCATCGTCGGCGTGGCCGTGCCCCTGGAGGGGTGGGCGCCGACCGATCCGCCGCTCGCGCTCGGTGTCGCGATCCGTGCGGCCGAGGCCGACTACGAGCGGATCGAGCGTGTGGGCGAGGCACTGCGCGAGGCCGCCGCCGCGCTCACGAATCCGTTCAGCGCTGCCGTCCGACGCTGACCTCCCCGGACGCGCCGCCGCCCTTCTGAGGGGTGGCGATTCTTCGTGCGCGAGAAAGCGGGCCACAACCCGTCCAAAGGGTTGAACGGAATTCAACAGGCTGGTACAGTCGTCATCACGCCGCAGGCGAAGCCGATCGAAGGAGATGGCCGTGACAGACCCCCGCACCTCAGCCCGAGCAGCGTCGGACGACCCGGAATACGCGGCGAATCTGCGCCGCGCGACGCTCGCGTCGAGCATCGGCAGCGCGCTGGAGTACTTCGACTTCGCGCTCTACGGCCTCTCGACCGCCCTGATCTTCAACGTCCTGTTCTTCCCCCAGGACGACCCGGCCATGGCGACGGTCGCCGCGTTCGCGACCTTCGGCGTCGGATTCCTGGCGCGTCCGTTCGGTGGACTGTTCTTCGGTGTCCTGGGCGACAAGCTGGGACGCAAGTGGGTGCTGGTCGCGACCATCGTGCTGATGGGTGGAGCCTCCACGGCGATCGGGTTGCTTCCCACGTACGCCGCGATCGGCGTGTGGGCGCCGATCCTGCTGGTGCTGATGCGACTGCTGCAGGGCTTCGGTGCCGGTGCAGAGCAGGCAGGGGCGACCGTGCTGATGGCCGAGTACGCGCCGGTGAAGCGCCGCGGCTTCTTCTCGGCTCTTCCGTTCGTCGGCATCCAGGCGGGCACGCTGCTCGCCGCGGTCGTCTTCGGCCTGATCACCCTGCTCCCCGAGGACCAGCTGCTGAGCTGGGGATGGCGCGTGCCGTTCCTCGCCTCCTTCGCGCTGATCCTGCTGGCGCTGTTCATCCGGATGCGGCTGCGGGAGACGCCGACGTTCGTCGAACTCGAGAAGCACGAGCAGATCGCCGATCGTCCGATCCGGGAGATCTTCACGCATGGTCTCCCCGGCGTGATCGTGGGCGTCGGGCTGCGCATGGCGGAGAACGGCGGCTCGTACATGTTCCAGACGCTCGGCCTCGCCTTCTTCGTGACGGTGGTCGGCGACACCGCCGACAAGAGCCTGCTCACCTGGGGCGTCACCCTCGGCTCGCTGATCGGCGTCTTCTCCGTGCCGTTCACAGGGCACCTGTCCGACCGCTTCGGCCGCCGCACGGTGTACCGGTTCGGTGCGGTCTTCATGCTCGTCTACACGTTCCCCGCATGGTGGCTCCTGTCGCTCGGGAACTACGCCATCGCGATCGGTGTGATCGCGATCGGCATCGGCGTGGCGGTGAACAGCATGCTCGGACCGCAGTGCGCCATGCTCCCCGAACTCTTCGGGAACCGTCACCGGTACCTCGGCGTCGCCATGGCCCGCGAGATCTCCGCCGTGCTCGCCGGCGGCCTCGCCGGTGTCCTCGGCGCGTACCTGATCGCGGTCAGCGACGGCAACTGGGTGCTGCTGGCCATCTACATGGCGGTGCTCGCTCTCATCACGACCGCATCGACGTTCCTCGCTCCCGAGACCCTCCGTCGCGACCTCACCCGCGTCGACGACGCGATCAAGGTCTCGCGCGCCGAGGCCGGCGACGACGTGTTCGCCACCACCGTCTCGATCAAGGCCGTGGGGCGATGACGGCATTGCCTGCGGGACTGGCCGCCTTCGATCTCACGGGGCGGACGGCGCTGGTCACCGGGTCGAGCCAGGGCATCGGGAAGACGCTCGCCGCGGGGCTGGCCGGAGCCGGAGCGACCGTCGTCGTGCACGGGCGCGATGCGGCGAAGGCGCACGCGTCGGCGAGGGAGATCTCCCGCACGACCGGGGCCGACGTGCACAGCGTCGTCTTCGACGTGACCGATGCTGCAGCGGTCGACGAGGGCATGAACGCGGTCGAACGGCTGGTCGGCGCCCCTGACATCCTCGTCAACAACGCCGGTGTCCAACGACGCGCGCCCATCGCCGAGTTCGCGGACGAGGACTGGGATGCACTCGTGCAGACCAACCTGTCCAGCGTCTTCCACCTGTCACGTCGGGTCTCCGCCGGGATGATCGCGCGCGGTTCGGGCAAGATCATCCAGATCGGCAGTGTCCAATCTCAGCTCGCCCGTCCCTCGATAGCGGCGTATGCGGCGACCAAGGGCGCGATCGTGATGTTCACGAAGGGCCTGTGCGCCGACCTCGCCCCGCACGGCATCCAGGCCAACGCGATCGCCCCCGGGTACTTCGCCACCGAGCTCACGAAGGCGCTCGTCGCCGACGAGCAGTTCTCGGACTGGGTTCGCGGACGGACCCCCGCCGGTCGGTGGGGAGACACCGAGGATCTCGTCGGCGCTCTGCTGTTCCTTGCGAGCTCCGCGAGCGACTTCGTCAACGGGGAGACGCTGTTCGTCGACGGCGGCATGACGGCGGTCGTCTGATGCGCATCGGTCGCGTCGCCGCACCCGGTGGCCCCGTGTGGGTGCGGGACGGCATCCACGGCCCGGTGCCGATCACCGACCCCTTCGCGGCCTTCGCCGGCGGGACCGAGCCGGGAGACATCGGCGAGACCGTCGAGGGGACCGTCATCGCGCCGGTGGATCCGGTCGTCATCATCGGCATCGCCCAGAACGGCCCTGACCACGCCTCGCCGGTGCAGGCGTGGCTCAAGAGCCCGCGCACCGTGGTCGGCAGCGGGGTGACGGTGACGCTGCGCCGCGACGCCGGTGCACAGGTGGCTGAGGGCGAGATCGCCGTCGTGATCGGACGCCCGACCGCAGGGCTGACGGCGCAGAACGCGCAGGAGTACGTCCTCGGCGTCACCGCCGTGAACGACCTCTCCAGTCCCGAGCGTGCCGAGGTCGACCCGCGCAACTTCGAGTCGAAGTCGGGGGAGGGCTACACCCCGCTGGGTCCCTGGATCGACACCGACGCAGGCATCGACGATGTGACGCTCGAGGTGGCGATCGACGGTCGCCGCGTCGCCGCCACCGGGAGCACTCAGCTGCCGATGTCGATCCGGGAATGCCTCGCGTATGTGGCCGCGTGGTCACCGCTGGGTCCCGGGGACGTCATCATGACCGGCGCGCCGCACTCCCAGGCGGTCGTGGCGCCAGGACAGACCGTGACCGTCGACGTGGCGGGCATCCGATTGGTCACGCCCTTCGTGTGACCGGGGAAGGAGCGCGGTGGAGAACCTCGCTGTGGTGGCGCATGCCGCCGACGATCTGCGGATCGAAGACATCGGTGCGCCGATGGCCCGACCGGACGAGGCCGTGGTCGACGTGGCCTTCGGGGGCGTCTGCGGGTCAGACCTCCACTACTGGCGGCACGGAGCCGCCGGGGCCTCCGTGCTGCGGGAGCCGATGATCCTCGGGCACGAGGTGTCCGGTGTCGTGACGGTCGCCGCAGCCGACGGCTCGGGGCCGGCAGTCGGCACGCCCGTGGCCGTCCACCCGCTCACCGCGCACGGGGACGGGCGCACACCCTGGCCGGCC
>NZ_QOAY01000315.1:0-12546 GCF_003314775.1 Microbacterium sp. H6
CGTGACGATGCCGATGACGGATGCCGGGGCCGCGGTTCGCCGCCGCGCCGGGCGTCCGCGCGATGAGGAGATCGACGGACTGATCGTCGACGCGACGCTGGGGATCATCGATGCTGGCGAGGAGGTCACGGTGTCGCGCGTCGTCGCGTGCAGCGGAGTGAGCCGCGCGGCTCTGTATCGGCGCTGGCCGTCGCTGACGCTGCTGATCGCCGCCGCGCTCGACGTCGGGCGCGAGGTGCCACCGGACTATCCCGCGGATGCCGACCTTCACGAGGTGCTGCTCGCAGGGCTCGGACTCGGCGCGGACGGCGTCGCACCCTCGGCGCCCGGTTACTCCGAGGAGCGGTTCCGGCAGCGCATCCGCCTCGTCATGGCAGATCGCGCCCTGCAGAAGACGTACTGGGAGTCGCACGTGTCCCGGCGACGGGTGCCCCTGCAGAATGCGCTCCGCATCGGGATCGCGCGGGGCGAGCTGCGGGCCGACCTCGACGTCGAGGCGTGCTTCGACGCCGTCGCGGGTGTCGTTTACTACCAGCTCGTCGTACGCGGTGACAGGATCAGCGACCCCGTCGTCGTGGCGCGGCTGCGTGCGGCGATCGAGGTGATCTGGCGCGGGATGGTCAGCTCTTCGTGAGGTCCTGCGCGAACATCAGCAGGATGCCGCTCGGGCCGCGCAGATACGTGAGCTTGTACACGTCCTGGTAGTTCGCGACCCCGCGCAACGGGTGGTAACCGTGTCGGGCCGCGATCGCCAGCGACTCGTCGATGTCGTCGACGGAGAACGCGATGCGGTGCATGCCGATCTCGTTGGGCAGGGTGGGCTCGGTCTCGATCGCGTCCGGATGGATGTACTCGAACAGCTCGATCTGGCCGTGCCCATCGGGAGTCTGCAGCACGGCGATCTTCGCGTGGTTGCCGTCGAGGCCGACCGCGGTCGATGCCCACTCCCCGCTGACTTCGTCGCGGCCGAGCACGGTGAGGCCGAGGTCGGTGAAGAACGAGATGGTGGCTTCCAGGTCGCGCACCGCGATGCCGACGTTCTCGAGCGTGATGGGCATGGGGGAATGCTACTCGTGCCCGTCGCCACCGTCAGGGCTATCTGCCGAGCTTCTCGGCGCAGACGACGCAGTACTCGGCGAACGGCCGTGCCTCCAGGCGTCCGGCGGGGATCGGGCGGCCGCAGTTCGCGCAGATGCCGTAGGTGCCGGCTTCCACTCGGGCGAGTGCGTCATCCACCTGCTGCAGCTCGGATGTCGCGGCGTCGGCGAGACCTGTCAGCCGGGACCACTCCGACGACAGGGTCACGCCCTCGGGGTCGTGTTCGTCGTCGTCGTTCGAGCCCGCGCGGTCGTGGGTGAGCTCGTCGAGCATCGCTGCGGTCGCCTGCACGCGCGCCTCGGCCTGCATGCGCAGTGCGAGCAGGCGTTCCCGGGCATCGGCGGTCATCTGCCCACTCTAGGCACCTTCACCGACACCCGATCCCTGGGTCGTCGTCAGTCGGAGGTACGGGTCGTCGGCACCGAGTCGGTCGTCGTCGGCACGGCCACGGACTTCATTCCGGGGTGGTCGCGTTCGAGGGCTGCGCCCTCCATGTCGACGTTGGGCAGGATGCGGTCGAGCCAGCGCGGCAGCCACCAGGCCGAGCGTCCGAGCAGGTGCATGAGCGCGGGCATCAGCAGCATCCGCACCACGAACGCGTCGAGCAGCACGCCGAACGCGAGCCCGAATCCGATCGAGCGGATGATCGTCGACTCCGAGAAGATGAACCCGCCGAAGACCGACACCATGATGAGGGCCGCGGCGATCACGACCGAGCGTCCGGCGCGGAAGCCCTGGGCGACGGCATCGCGAGCGGAGGCGCCGTGCACGAACGCCTCCCTCATGCCGGAGGCGAGGAACAGCTGGTAGTCCATCGCGAGCCCGAACAGGATGCCGACGAGGATCACGGGCAGGAAGCTCAGGATGGGTCCTGTGCTGTGCAACCCGATGATCTCGGCACCCCAGCCGAACTGGAACACCGTCACGATCAGCCCGTAGGTCGCGAACAGCGACAGCACGAAGCCACCTGTCGCGATGATCGGCACGAGCAGCGACCGGAACACCACGATCATGATGAGCAGCGACAGGCCGACCACGACCACGAGGTACAGCGGCAGCACTCCGGCCAACGCTTCGGAGATGTCGATGTTGATCGCGGCCTGACCCGCGACGCCGAGGGTGATCCCCTCCGCGACGGGAGGCATGGAGCGGAGGTCCTGCACGAGCCTCTCGGTCGACGCGCTGTTCGGGCCTTCCTCCGGCACGACCTGGAACGCGAGCAGCGTGTTGTCGTCGGAGGTGGCGATCGGGGCGACCGCAGCCACGTCGTCCTGGTCGGCGATGGCCTGCGCGATCGTCACCTGCGTGGAGAGCAGGTCGTCGTCGCTGACCGCTTCGTCGAGGGTCGCGGTCACGAGCAGCGGGCCGTTCGCGCCCTCGCCGAACTGCTCGTCGACGGTCTGGAAGGCACGGTAGCTGGTCGAGTCGCTCGGCTCGCTCGATCCGTCGGGCAGTCCGAGTCGCATCGACATGGCGGGGGTCGCGATGATCAGCAGGGCGACGACGCTCACGAGTGCGGTGACGACGGCGCGGAGCGTCGACATGCGCTTCACCGGCTTGCCCGCGGCGTGCTCCTCGCCGATCGTGGTGCGCGCGCGACGGCTGAGCAGGCGTGTGCCGACGAGGCCGAGGATGGCGGGCGCGAGGGTGATGGCGACGAACACGGCCACGGCGACGCACACCGCTCCGACCGTGCCCATGAGGCCGAGGAAAGGCACGCCGGTCACGTTGAGGGCGAGGAGGGCGACGATCACGGTCGTGCCGGCGAACACCACGGCCGTGCCGGAGGTGCCGGTCGCGAGGCCG
This sequence comes from Microbacterium sp. H6, assembly GCF_003314775.1. Classification (NCBI taxonomy): domain Bacteria; kingdom Bacillati; phylum Actinomycetota; class Actinomycetes; order Micrococcales; family Microbacteriaceae; genus Microbacterium; species Microbacterium sp. H6. The sequence continues at coordinate 2,905 of NZ_QOAY01000315.1, forward strand.
ATGGATTCCCGCACCGGTACCCCGGCGAGCAGTTGCTTGCGGTGCCGGTTGACGATGAACAGCGAGTAGTCGATGCCGACCGCGAGACCGAGCATGACACCCAGCACGGGAGTGACCGACGCCATGTTCACGATGCCCGAGAAGGCGAGGGAGGCCGTGACGCCGACGCCGACGCCGACGATGGCGGTGACGATCGGGAGGGCGGCGGCGATGAGGGAGCCGAGCATCACGATGAGGACGATCGCGGCGAACGCGAGGCCGACCGCCTCGCCGACACCGAAGATCTCCGGGACGCCCTGTGCGATGTCGGTGCCGAAGTCGACCTCGACGCCGTCGATCGGCGCAGACTCGAAGTGGTCGATCGCACCCTGCTTCACCTCTTCGGAGAGCTCGAGGCGCGGGTCGACGAACGAGATGTTGACGATGGCGGTCGAGCCGTCGTCGGAGACCACGCCGATGCCGTCGGCCAGGTCGAGCAGGGTCGAGCCCAGCTGCACCTGGTCGGCGTTGTCGTCGAGGGTGATGCGGGACTGGTCGAGCTGTGCGTTCTGGGCCGCGACCTGAGCCAGCTGCGCGTTCACGGCAGCGATCTGGGCATCGAGGGCGGCGAGCTGTGCGGATCCGGCACCGGCCTGCTCCGCCTGCGTGCGCGCGGCCGTGAGCTGCGTGAGTCCGGCTTCGAGCTGCGCACGGCCGTCGTCGAGCTGCGTCTGGGCGGCATCCAGCTGCGTGCGACCGTCGGCGACCTGCGTCTGGCCGTCGGCGAGCTTCTGCGCCTGCTCTTCCTGCTGCTTCTGCGCGTCGAACGGATCGATCACGCGCGCGACGCCGTCGAGGTCTTCGGCGCTGACGGCGAGGTCGGAGATCGCCTGCTTCTGCTCGTCGGTGAACGGCGACCCGTCCTTCGTGCTGTAGACGACCGTGCCGGTGCCGCCGGCGGTGTCCGGAAGCTTGTCGGCGAGCTCATCGGTCACGGCGCCGGATGCAGTGCCGGGGATGTCGAAGCTGTTGCTCAGCGTGCCGCCCAGGGTGAGGAAGGCACCGACTCCGAGGCCGAGGATCAGCACCCACGACACGATCACCGTCCACGCCTTGCGCGCAGCGAACGAACCCAGCCGGTAGAGCAGTGATGCCACAGTGGTCTCCTTCAGACTCGAAGATCATACGGCACGTCTCGTCTAGCGATCTGTGGCTATCCTGAACGCATGGCGAACGAGCATCGAAGCGGCCCCGTGCGCAGCACGGCGGCACGCGAGGCGATCCTCGATGCGACCTCTCGGTTGTTCCATGCGCAGGGCTATGACCGGCTCACGATCGAGGGCATCGCCAAGGAAGCCGGGGTGGGCAAGCAGACCATCTACCGCTGGTGGTCGTCGCGCGGGGCCCTGATCGCCGACTGTCTCGTGGACGGGCGGCTCATCCCCGTCGACTTCGTCGTACCCGACACGGGTGATCTGTTCGCCGACGTCGAGACCTGGCTGCAGTCGGTGTTCTCGATCCTCGCCTCCGCCCAGGGGCAGGCGCTGCTGCAGTCGCTCGTCGCCGCTGCGGCCGAAGACGCGGCGGTCGGCGCGCATCTCGGGAGCAGTCTCGGGGTGGAGCAGCATCTGTCCGAACGGCTGCGAGGGGGGATCCGCGACGGCCAGCTGCCGGAGGATGCCCCGGTCGCGCAGATCGGGCGCGCCATCCTGGGCGCGATCATCGTGGACTCGCTCGGGCGGGAGAGCCGCGGTCCCGACGGCATCATCGACCTGGCGCGGTACCTCTTCACGCGCTGAGGCCGGCGCCTGACGGTACTGGGCATTCATCCGTCGTGACCAGCTGTCTACTCTGGTGGCATGCACACCAGCGATTACCGTGCGCGACTGATGCGTGTCCTGGCTGCGTCATCCGACCAAGTCGCCGGGAAGCTCCGGCGTTTCCAGGACGTCGCGACCGACGCGGTCGCGATCGACCTCTTCCTGGGGCAGGACGGCGAGGGGCCGTTCGATGTGTGGGCGCGGTTCATGGGAGAGGACGCGTTCGTGCTCGACCGTCGTTTCGACGACGAGCGGCAGATCTTCGGTGTCGTCTGGGGCGAGGAGGGGTGGGAACCCGATGTTCCGTCGCGTCCGCAGGGGTGGAGCTGGGAAGACCTCGAGGATGCGGTGTTCGAGACCGTCGCGGAGTGGCTCGAGCCGCTCATCCCGGAGGGCGACCAGGTCTGGGAGCTGACCTCCGTGGACGGGGTGGCGGAACCACGCCCGCTCCGCGCGCAGTGTTGACCGTGCCGGCGGAGTGCAACTCGATCGGAGCCCGAGTCTGCGCGTCCCGACTCAGCCGAGGAGCAGCGTCAGCACCGTCGCGCCGCCACCGCCGAGGATCAGCGCGATGATGACGGTCCACGCGACGATGCGCATGCGTCGATTGCGCTTCTCGCCGAGGTCGCCGTAGTCCTCGCTGAGACCGTCGTTGCTCATGCGCTGACCGCCTCGGTGACGGTCGGGCCGAAGTACGACGGCAGTGTGGCCTGCGATCGCTCGCGCAGTTCGGCGGCCGTCACGGTGAAGACGTCCTGCACCTCGAGCTTCGCGCCCTCACTGTCGGTCACGCCGATGCGCATCACCGGGTAGTCGCGTCCCTCGCAGAGTCCGCGGAACTTCACGTCGTCCTCGCGGGGAACGGTCACGATCACGCGGCCGGTCGACTCGGAGAACAGGGCGGATGCGGCATCCACTCCGTCGCGTTCGATGATCTCGTTCAGCCAGACGCGCGCTCCGACGCCGAAGCGCATGACGCCTTCGGCCAGAGCCTGGCCGAGGCCGCCCTCGGAGAGGTCGTGCGCGGAGGAGATCAGCCACTCATCACGGGCTGCGGAGAGCAGGCCTGCGAGACGCTTCTCGCCCGCGAGGTCGACCTTCGGGGGCAGGCCGCCGAGGTGCTGGTGCACGACGTCTGCCCAGGCCGAGCCCGAGAGCTCGGTCGAGGTGGTGCCGAGCAGGTATATGTTCTGACCCTCGTCCTGCCATCCGGAGGGGATGCGGCGCGAGACGTCGTCGATGATGCCGAGCACGCCCACGAGCGGGGTCGGGTGGATCGGCACGTCGCCGGTCTGGTTGTAGAACGAGACGTTGCCGCCGGTGACCGGGGTGCCCAGTTCGTAGCAGCCGTCTGCGAGGCCGTCGACGGTCTGGCCGAACTGCCACATGACCTCGGGGTTCTCGGGAGAGCCGAAGTTGAGGCAGTCGGTGATGGCGGTCGGCACGGCACCGGTCACGGCGACGTTGCGGTACGCCTCGGCGAGGGCCAGCTGCGCGCCGGCGTACGGGTCGAGCTGGCAGTAGCGGCCGTTGGCGTCGGTCGCGACGGAGAAGCCGAGGCCGGACTCCTCGTCCACGCGGATCATGCCGGCGTCGTCGGGGAAGCTCAGGGCTGTGTTGCCGAGCACGTAGTAGTCGTACTGGTTCGTGATCCAGCTCGTGTCGGCCAGGTTCGGGGAGGCGACGAGGGCGAGGAACTGCTCGCGCAGCGTCTCGGGGTCGTTCGCGCGCGGAAGCTTCTCTGCGGCATCTGCCTGGAGCGCGTCGATCCACGTCGGGTACGCGACCGGACGGTCGTAGACAGGGCCGTCGACCGCGACGGTCGAGGGGTCGACGTCGACGATGCGCTCGCCCTGCCAGTCGATGATGAGGCGTCCGTCGCCGGTGACCTCGCCGAGCACGGAGGTCTCGACCTCCCACTTGTTCACGACGGCCAGGAAGGCGTCGAGCTTCTCGGGGGCCACGATCGCCATCATGCGCTCCTGCGACTCCGACATGAGGATCTCCTCTGCCGTGAGCGTGGGGTCGCGCAGCAGCACGTTGTCGAGAGAGACCTTCATGCCGCTGTTGCCGTTGGCCGCGAGCTCGCTGGTCGCGCACGAGATGCCGGCTGCGCCCAGGTCCTGGATCGCCTCGACGAGCTCGCCGCGGTACAGCTCCAGGCAGCACTCGATGAGCACCTTCTCGGCGAAGGGGTCGCCCACCTGCACCGCGGGGCGCTTGGTGGGGCCACCGTCGGCGAAAGTGTCGGAAGCCAGGATGCTCGCGCCGCCGATGCCGTCGCCACCCGTGCGGGCACCGAACAGGACCACCTTGTTGCCGACACCGGTGGCGTTCGCGAGCTTGAGGTCTTCGTGGCGCAGCACGCCCACCGCGAGCGCGTTGACGAGCGGGTTGGCCTGGTAGACGCTGTCGAAGACGGTCTCGCCACCGATGTTCGGAAGGCCCAGGCAGTTGCCGTAGAAGCTGATGCCGCTGGTCACACCGTGCACGACGCGGGCGGTGTCGGGGTGGTCGATCGCACCGAAGCGCAGCGCATCCATGACGGCGACGGGGCGAGCGCCCATCGAGATGATGTCGCGGACGATGCCGCCGACACCGGTGGCCGCGCCCTGGAAGGGCTCGATGAACGACGGGTGGTTGTGCGACTCGGCCTTGAAGGTGACGGCCCAGCCCTCGCCGACGTCGACGACGCCCGCGTTCTGGCCCATGCCCACCATGAGGCGTTCCTTCATCTCATCGGAGACCTTCTGGCCGAAGCGGCGCAGGTAGTTCTTGCTCGACTTGTAGGAGCAGTGCTCCGACCACATCACCGAGTACATCGCCAGCTCGCCCGAGGTGGGTCGGCGGCCGAGGATCTCCTTGATGCGCGCGTACTCGTCGTCCTTGAGTCCGAGGGCGCCGTACGGCTGCTCCTTCTCGGGGGTCGCGATCGCGTTCTCGACGGAGTCGGGGACGTGCTGGGGGGAAGGTGCAGGGGCGGTGGTCACGCGCACTCCAAAGGAAGGGGCCGGCGGGGCAGGTTCAGTCTACCGGCGTGGGTGAGGCGGCTCTCCCGCGGGCTGCGGACTCAGATCCGATCGCGGAGGACGGCGGCGATGTCTCGCCGCGTGTGGAGCACGCGGTGCACTCGCACAGCATCAGGGTCGTGGGTGTAGATGATGAGGTACGGGTGGCTCCGAAGAGGGAAGGCGCGGATCTCGGGAATCTCGGTCACCGGTTCGAAGCGCGCCGACTCGAGAGAGGGATGCGCAGCGAGCCGACCCATCGCGTGCTGGAGATCATCGATGAACGCGATCGCGACGTGTGGCCCTGCTTCGCTGAGATAGTGGGTGACTGCGCCACCGATTTCGCCCCGTCCCGGCCTCGTTCCACAAAATGGGGAAAGGGCGTGAAACTCGACGATTCAGGAGGACGAGTCGCACGCCGCGGCGAAACGCTGCGCCAGGATTCCCGCCGCCTCCCGCAGCGCCGGAGGGCCGATGACGGTGAAAGCCGCATCGAAGCGTGCGACCGAGGCGAGCATCCCTGTCCACGACCACGACCCGATCGTCACGCGGCACGATCCGTCGGTGAGCTCCTCCAGCTCTCCGTCGCCGACCCAGGGCGCGATGTCGCGGGCGGGGAGCGCGATCACGACGTCCCCCACGCACGGCCACCGATCTTCGCTCGTCGAACCCTTGGCTCGAGCCGCGAGATACGTCTGCGCATCCACGGCGGGCAGCGGGCGCGTGGCGAACGACGGTCCGGTCGGGATGCGGGGTCGCATCCCGTCCAGGCGGAACGTGCGCCAGTCGTCAGCCTCCAGATCCCACGCCAGCAGGTACCAGCGCCCCTCTCGCGCCACCACCGCGTGCGGTTCGGTGCGTCGGGCCGGGCGGTCCTGGGTGGAGGCGTAGTCGAAGCGGAGCACCTGCCGGTCGCGGACGGCGGCGCTCGCCGCCTCGAGTACCGCCGGATCGACCCTGGTCGCGTTCTCGGTGCCGGTGAAGCGGATGCCGTCCACTCGATGTCGTAGCCGGGACGGCATCACCTGGCGCACGGTGGCCAGGGCTCTGGCGGCACCTTCATCGATGTCGATCCCCGTCGCCGAAACGCTCTGGAGGGCGACGGCGATCGCGACCGCCTGATCATCGTCGAACAGCAGCGGCGGGAGCTCCGATCCTGCGGCGAGACGATAGCCGCCGTCCGGTCCCTTGATCGCACCGATCCGGTAGCCCAGCGCGCGCAGCCGGTCGACGTCGCGGCGCACCGTGCGGGGGCTGACCTCCAGCCGTTCCGCCAGTACGGACCCCGGCCAATCGCGCGGGGTCTGCAGCAGCGACAGCAGCGCGAGCATGCGTGAAGAACTCCCGGTCATGCGATTCAGTCTGCCCGAAGTAGAGGACGGAAACTGACCTCTACCTCTGTGATCGTTGTCGTCAGAGGTCCCGAACGGCGGGGCTCGCGACGAGGAGAAGAGCATGACCATCACCACCACGACCCACCTGAACTTCCGCGGCACGGCCCGGCAGGCGCTCGACTTCTATCAGTCCGTGTTCGGCGGCGAGGTGACCGCGGCGACCTATGGACAGTTCGGCATGCCCGAGGGCGTTCCGGGCTTCGACAAGATCGTGTTCGGCCAGTTGGACGGTGTCGTGCGCCTGATGGCGTACGACATCCCTGGTGAGGACGACTCGAACCCGGCGGCGACCGCGGGCAGCACGCACCGGGAGAACGGAGCGACCCTCACCGACCGCACGTTCTTTCAGTCGCTGCGCGCCGATTCGCTCGATGAGCTCCAGCGCTACTGGAACGGGCTCGTCGAGGGCGCGACCGTGATCGAGTCACTGGCAGCATCGGCGTGGTCGGCCGGTTTCGGCATGCTCACCGACCGTTTCGGCGTGACCTGGGTGCTCGACGTCGCGGCCTGAGCCCGATGGCCCGTTCTTCCCGACCGGATGCATGAGGATCGGACGGATGCAGGAGGAATCACTGCGAGTGATCCTGCATCCGTCCGATCCTCCGACAGACGTGTCGCCCCAGGACGCCGGTCAGGCCGGCGGCCAGTTCGGATGCCGTGCCACGGTCACCCGCGCCTGCAGGTCCGTGACCACCCGGGACCCCTCGGCGTCCAGCCCGAGCGCCCCGGCCAGGCCGAGCGCGAGCAGGGCATGACCTGAGGCGCTCGGGTGGAATGCGTCGTCGAGCAACCCCCACGGTGTGCCCTCGTTGCCCGGCCCCGTGCCCGCGGAGAACGCGACGAACGCCTCGTGCTGGTCGACGAGGATCGCTTCCTCGGCGGTGGCCACGTCGCGGATCGCCTGCGCGAACTCGCCGAGACGCGCGCGGTCGGGAGCATGGGACAGGTCGGCGGGCGGCGGCGTCTGCAGCACCGGCACCGCGCCGAGCTCTCGCACCTGTCGCACGAACTCCGCGACCGAATCGGCGAACTCGGACACCTCGATCACGGGATCGAGCCACTCGGTGGTGCAGTCGTTCGTGCCGATCAGCAGCGTCACGACGTCGGGGCGCCAGCATGCCACGCGCCCCTCGAAGTCCGCCAGGATCAGGTCGGCGCGCCACCCCGTGATCGCGGTGTTGATCACCGTGTCGTGCACCCGACCCAGGTCGCCGCGGATCAGCTCGTGCAGATGGTCGACGTAGTTGCGGGCACCGCGGGTATGGATGAGTCCGTGCGTGATGGAGTCGCCCGTGAGCACCCAGGTGAGCGGCGCTCCGGAGGCGAGAAGCCCTCGGAGCGCCGCACGGTCGTCGGTCACCCGGTGACCTCGAGCTGCACGTCGATGAACCGCGGACGGTAGATCGAGGCGTCGTCATACACGTCGCCCACGTTGTCGAAGGTGTTGACGTTGTAGGAGACGAGGATGCGGTTGCCCTGGCGCAGCTGCGGATGCTCGTGCGCGTTGTAGGTGAACACATCGGGGTCGCCGTAGCTGCCCAGTGCCCCGGTCTCGGGAGTGCGGTACAGCTCGACCGGATCGGTGAACGGGCCGGTGGGCGAGCACGAGGTGCGGGCGACGATGCGGGTGCTGAACAGCTCCGACGTGTCCTGCGTGACGAGCAGGTAGCCGTCGTGGAAGGGGGCGATGCTGAACTCGTTCGCCACGTACGGCACGACAGGGACGGCATCGGTCTCGGCAGCTGACCATCCGGTGCCGTTCCAGTACGTCCACGCGCCCTTGACGCCGTCGCGGTCCTGCGCGCGGGCGACGTAGGCCGAGCGCACTCCACCCGGATCCGCGATGCCGTAGATGTACGTGGTGCCGCGTTCCTCCAGCGTCCACGAACCCCAGTTGATCCCGGTCGCCGAAGGCAGGTCGGTGATGGACTCCAGTTGCAGGGTCTGGCCGTCGAGGGTGGCAAGGCGGTTCGCGGTCCACGCGAAGTCCCACTGGCCGCTGCCCGTGCGCCCGAACTGCAGCAGCGGCACCTGCACCGTGCCGTCGCGTCCCGGCGTGGGGTCGCCGATCCAGTACCACTTGCCGTCGGGCTCGGGCGGGATGATGGCGGCAGGCTCCTCCGGGGTGCCTCCCGTGATGGTCGTCAACCCGCCGCGGCGGTCCTGCACCACGACGGAGTTGTTCACGAACGGGGAGTCGGTGGGCCGCGAGCCGTCGGGGTTCACGGTGCCGAGGAACGTGTCGGAGAAGAACCATCCGGTCTTCCCCTTCCCGAGCGGCAGGGAGTACGTGCTGTCGCCGCCGGTCCACGCGCCGCCGGTGTTCCCGTAGGTGGTGAACTGCTCGGTCAGGCCCTGTTTCACGTTCGCCGTGGCGGTGAGCGTCTTGTCGACCAGCGAGCACTGGCCGGGTCCGTGTCCTCCGCCGCCGTGGTTCCCTCCGGTCGGGACGGCTGCGGTGGCCGGGGCGGCGAACAGCGCGCCGGCGCAGAGGGATGCCGCGGCGAGGGTCGCCGCGATGGTGCGTCTTCTCATGTCGATCACTCCTTCGTGTTCGGGTGGTGCTCGGTGGTGCTCGGGTGGTGCGGGTCAGCGGCCTGGGGCGGGGGCGATTCCTCCGGAGGCGTCGATGTCGAACGTGCGGGTGCCGACGCGCAGGCCGCGCAGGGTCGCACCCGGGTCGAGGGCGGCGACGCATCCGGCCGCCCGCACAGTGCCGTCGGCGGCGACCGAGACACCGAACAGGGCTTCGATCACGAGCTCGATCCAGGCCCCGGACGAGGAACACGACCAGTCGATGATGTACGGCAGCTGCGGCGGAGCTTTGCGGGCTCCGCCGTTGATGCCGGGCACGGCCTCCTCCACGAAGTGCGCCTGCCCCATCGGCCCTTGGTTCGCCGTGCGGGAGAGTCCTTCGATCCAGCTGGTCAGCACTTCGGGAGCTCCGAGTGCGGCGAGCGCACGTCCCGCGTCGGCGGGCCAGGCGGGATAGGCGCCGTTCCACTGGTGGTCCGGCCGCGGGCTGTAGCTGGCGTCGGGGTCCCACGGTGAGAGCGCACGCATCCAGTTGTCGGTCTGCAGCTCGCGCCGGAAGAACCCGACCATCTCGTCGCGGACTCTCGGAGCGAGGTCGTCGGCGATGGTGGTACCGACCACGCTGAAGTCGTAGCAGTGCCGCACGGGCAGCTGCGTGCCGTCGGGCTGTCCTGCCGCGAAGACACCGGTGCCGGGAAGATAGCGTTCGATCACGGCCGGGAGCAGCGCCTCGGCGTCGGCGCGCAGCGCGCTCGCCGCGGTCTCGTCGCCCCGCAGGTCGGCCAGGTCGGCGGCGGTGCGCATGCTCCACACGTTCGCGGCGTTGAGGCTCGCCACCTCGTGCGTGTACGAGCTCACGCACTCCAGCAGGTTGTCGATCTCGCCGTAGTCGGCCAGGGGTGTATC
>NZ_QOAY01000315.1:12661-13317 GCF_003314775.1 Microbacterium sp. H6
GCAGTTCCTGCCACGCGGTCGCCCACTGCCGCACCGACGCGGCAACGGTGTGGTCGCCGACGAGCTCGTCGAGGAAGGCGACGTCGCCCGTGAAACGTACGTAGTCGTGCACGAGGCGGGTCATGGCGTAGTCGTTCACGGAGTACCAGCGGCCGACCGGGCCTCCGGTGAGGGACGAGGTGCCGAAGTGCGAGTGGATGTCGAGGGAGATCCAGTGCCGCACCTGGTTCCGCATCTCGTCGGGGTCGAGCAGGGCGTGGCTCACCGAGCTGAGGCTGTAGTCCCAGATGAACGTGGTCGTGCCCCAGTAGTTGGGCATGAGAGTGTCGTACGAACGCCCGAGCACGTTGCCGGCGAAGTCGCGGCGGAACCAGATCACGCCCAGCACCGCCCACCAGTACAGGCGACGCAGGGGTGCGGAGGCGGTGTCGAGCACGGGTAGTGCGCCGGAGAACTCGGTGTCGCTGGGGTCGAACGCGGCGCGGAGCTGTCGGTTCCAGAACTCTTCGGCTGAGGCGACGGCACCGGGGATGTCACCGGCGACGTCGGCCCAGGTGGCCTTCGCGTCGGACTCGTCGAGGCCGATCGCCTGCACGAAGCCGGTGCGCGCGGTTCCGCCGGCGGGCACGGTCAGCGTGGTCGCGAGCTCGCCGCCG
>NZ_QOAY01000217.1:0-190 GCF_003314775.1 Microbacterium sp. H6
GGAGGCCGAACGCCGCACCGCCGAGCGCGAGAGCGCCCAGGCAAGAGCCGACGCCGCGCGCCGCGAACAACAGGCCACCACCCTGCTGCCTGCCGCAGGAGAGACCGGAACTGGCGCACTGCGCACCCCGGGCCGGTTCCGCCTGCCCCGCCACCAGGACACCAGTGCGACGCTGGCGGGAGCGGATCCG
>NZ_QOAY01000217.1:290-1863 GCF_003314775.1 Microbacterium sp. H6
GCCAAGACCTCTACTCCGGCGGGAGCTTCGTCTACGACCCGTGGGTGCTGTACGCGCGGGGGCTGATCACCGCTCCGAACATCGTGCTGGCCGGGATCGTCGGCTCCGGGAAGTCGTCGCTGGCGAAGTCGCTCTACACGCGCAGCCTGCCGTTCGGGCGGCGTGTGTATGTGCCGGGCGATCCCAAAGGCGAGCACACGGCCGTGGCCGAAGCCGTCGGCGGACGGGCGGTCGTGCTCGGCCACGGGCTGTCGACGCGCCTCAACCCGCTTGATGAGGGTCACCGGCCCAGCGGGCTCTCGGATGAGCAATGGGCGTCGACCGTCGCGTCGCGGCGGCGTGACCTGATCGGCGCGCTCGCGGAGACGGTGCTGGCCCGAGCGTTGACGCCGCTGGAGCACACGGCGATCGACCTCGCCCTCACCGAGACGGTGCGAGCGAATAGCGTCCCGATCCTTCCGATGATCGTCGACCGCATCCTCGACCCGGGGCACGACGCCGACGAACGTCTCGCCGAAGACGGGCGCCTGGTCGGTCACGCCCTGCGCCGCCTCGTCGCCGGTGACCTTGCGGGGCTGTTCGACGGCCCCTCGACGGTGCGGTTCGACCCGTCGTTGCCGATGATCTCCCTCGACCTATCCCGTGTCACGGAGAACTCCACGCTGATCTCGGTGCTGATGACCTGCTCGTCCGCATGGATGGAGTCCGCGCTCCTGGACCCCAACGGCGGGCAGCGGTGGGTCATCTACGACGAGGCATGGCGGCTCATGTCCCACCCCGCGCTGCTGAAACGGATGGACGCACACTGGCGGCTCGCGAGGCACTACGGCATCGCCAACATGCTGCTGTTCCACAAGCTCACCGACCTGGACAACGTCGGCGATCAAGGCTCCGCCATGAGAAGCCTCGCGAACTCGCTGCTCGCCAACGCCGAGACGCGGATCGTCTACCGGCAGGAATCCGACCAGCTCGGCGCGACCGCGCAGGCTCTCGGGCTGACGGGAACCGAGCAGAAACTCCTGCCCGGACTGGGCGTCGGGCAAGGGCTGTGGCGGATCAAGGACAGATCCTTCGTGACGCAACACCAGTTGCACCCCGCTGAGCTCGAACTCTTCCGGACAGACGCCCGCTACTTGCAGACCGGCCGGGGCGGTGCGTCATGAGCGAGAACGAGGCCGAGGAGCGGCTGACGCAGGCGATACTGATGCTCGACGAGGGGCTACGCCGCATCGCGCGCAAGTACGAAGGCACCGTGTCGCTGCTGGAGGAAGACCCGGAGACGTTCGGAGCAGGGCACTACGTGTTCTACCCGGAAGCACACTCACGGACACGGTTCGCGATCGAAGAGCAGTACGCGCCCGGCGTCGGCTGGGACGACCCCGACCGGGTGCCGACATCATGGCTCTGGCGCGCCGAGCGCAGAACCCGCCACCCGGACGGCACGCACGTCTGGGCGGAGGAACAGTTCGGAGAGAGCTTCCCGGAACAGCTTCCGGAGCTGCTGACGACAGTGGAGCGGTGGGTGCGACGCACCAAGAACCTCGCCGACCAGGAGCAGGCCTTCGGCGGTCCC
>NZ_QOAY01000130.1:0-294 GCF_003314775.1 Microbacterium sp. H6
GCGCACCACCGTCACGACGGGGAGCACCGCCATCGCGGTTGTAGCCGCCCTCACGACGAGGAGCGCCACCATCGCGGCTGCTGTAGTTGGGGCGTCCGCCAGAAGCGCGGTTCCCGCGCGGTCCGTTGTCGTCGTTGCGACGCGGACGGCGCTCTTCCTCTTCTGGCATGATGCTCCCTGTTCTCTTCGTGTAAACGCAAAATGGCCACCCAACGATGGGTGGCCATTTTGTCTAAAAGGAGTCCGGCGGTGTCCTACTCTCCCACAGGGTCCCCCCTGCAGTACCATCGGCGC
>NZ_QOAY01000130.1:346-5670 GCF_003314775.1 Microbacterium sp. H6
TGTGAGGCTTAGCTTCCGGGTTCGGAATGTAACCGGGCGTTTCCCTCACGCTATGGCCGCCGAAACACTATTGATGTTTCAATCAAACACATAACAAAGTCATTGTTGTTATGCGGTTCTCGACCGTACATCGAGAACCACTCAGTGGACGCGTAGCACCAACAAACGGTGTGTTATCAAGTCATCGGCTTATTAGTACCAGTCAGCTGCATGCATTACTGCACTTCCACATCTGGCCTATCAACCCAGTAGTCTGGCTGGGAGCCTCTCACCCGAAGGTATGGAAATCTCATCTTGAGGCCGGCTTCCCGCTTAGATGCTTTCAGCGGTTATCCATCCCGAACGTAGCTAATCAGCGGTGCTCCTGGCGGAACAACTGACACACCAGAGGTTCGTCCAACCCGGTCCTCTCGTACTAGGGTCAGATCCTCTCAAATTTCCTACGCGCGCAGCGGATAGGGACCGAACTGTCTCACGACGTTCTAAACCCAGCTCGCGTACCGCTTTAATGGGCGAACAGCCCAACCCTTGGGACCTACTCCAGCCCCAGGATGCGACGAGCCGACATCGAGGTGCCAAACCATGCCGTCGATATGGACTCTTGGGCAAGATCAGCCTGTTATCCCCGAGGTACCTTTTATCCGTTGAGCGACAGCGCTTCCACAAGCCACTGCCGGATCACTAGTCCCGACTTTCGTCCCTGCTCGACCTGTCAGTCTCACAGTCAAGCTCCCTTGTGCACTTACACTCGACACCTGATTGCCAACCAGGTTGAGGGAACCTTTGGGCGCCTCCGTTACTTTTTGGGAGGCAACCGCCCCAGTTAAACTACCCACCAGGCACTGTCCCTGAACCGGATTACGGTTCGAAGTTAGATATCCAGAGTGACCAGAGTGGTATTTCAACAATGACTCCACACGAACTAGCGTCCATGCTTCAAAGTCTCCCACCTATCCTACACAAGCCACACCGAACACCAATACCAAGCTGTAGTAAAGGTCACGGGGTCTTTCCGTCCTGCTGCGCGTAACGAGCATCTTTACTCGTAATGCAATTTCGCCGAGTTCGCGGTTGAGACAGTTGGGAAGTCGTTACGCCATTCGTGCAGGTCGGAACTTACCCGACAAGGAATTTCGCTACCTTAGGATGGTTATAGTTACCACCGCCGTTTACTGGGGCTTAAATTCTCAGCTTCGCCTTGCGGCTAACCGGTCCTCTTAACCTTCCAGCACCGGGCAGGCGTCAGTCCGTATACATCGTCTTGCGACTTGGCACGGACCTGTGTTTTTAGTAAACAGTCGCTACCCACTAGTCTCTGCGGCCACCACACCCTTTTCGGAGTAAATCCGTATAAGTGGATGGCCCCCCTTCTCCCGAAGTTACGGGGGCATTTTGCCGAGTTCCTTAACCACGATTCTCTCGATCTCCTTGGTATTCTCTACCTGACCACCTGAGTCGGTTTGGGGTACGGGCGGCTAGAACCTCGCGTCGATGCTTTTCTTGGCAGCATAGGATCACCCACTTTTTATCCGCATCGTGTCTCAGCCTATGTGAATCGCGGATTTGCCTACGACTCGGCCTACGCACTTGCACCAGGACAACCATCGCCTGGCTTGGGCTACCTTCCTGCGTCACACCTGTTAATACGCTAACCGCACCAGAATGGGGTCGTGCGCTAGGCCCAGAGCGTCACCCCGAAGGGATCAGTCACTGGGATTCAGACACTTAGCACTACTGGATTAGCTTGGGCGGTTCTTCGCCGGTACGGGAATATCAACCCGTTGTCCATCGACTACGCCTGTCGGCCTCGCCTTAGGTCCCGACTTACCCAGGGAAGATTAGCTTGACCCTGGAACCCTTGGTCTTTCGGAGGACGTGTTTCTCACACGTCATTCGCTACTCATGCCTGCATTCTCACTCGTGTAGCCTCCACGGCTGGTTTACACCGCCGCTTCGCTGGCCACACGACGCTCTCCTACCCATCAACACGGCTGGACCACGAAGGCCTACCAATAATGTCAATGCCACAACTTCGGTGGCGTGCTTGAGCCCCGTTACATTGTCGGCGCGGAATCACTTGACCAGTGAGCTATTACGCACTCTTTCAAGGGTGGCTGCTTCTAAGCCAACCTCCTGGTTGTCACAGCAACTCCACATCCTTTCCCACTTAGCACGCGCTTTGGGACCTTAGTTGGTGGTCTGGGTTGTTTCCCTCTCGACTATGAAGCTTATCCCCCACAGTCTCACTGCTGCGCTCTCACTTACCGGCATTCGGAGTTTGGCTGACGTCAGTAACCTTGTAGGGCCCATCGGCCATCCAGTAGCTCTACCTCCGGCAAGAAACACGCAACGCTGCACCTAAATGCATTTCGGAGAGAACCAGCTATCACGAAGTTTGATTGGCCTTTCACCCCTATCCACAGCTCATCCCCTCAGTTTTCAACCTAAGTGGGTTCGGTCCTCCACACGCTCTTACACGTGCTTCAACCTGGCCATGGATAGATCACTTCGCTTCGGGTCTAGGACATGCGACTGAATCGCCCTATTCAGACTCGCTTTCGCTACGGCTACCCCACACGGGTTAACCTCGCCACATATCGCTAACTCGCAGGCTCATTCTTCAAAAGGCACGCTGTCACCCCTACTAAGGAGGCTCCAACGGTTTGTAAGCAAACGGTTTCAGGTACTATTTCACTCCCCTCCCGGGGTACTTTTCACCTTTCCCTCACGGTACTTGTCCGCTATCGGTCATCTGGGAGTATTTAGGCTTATCAGGTGGTCCTGACAGATTCACACGGGATTTCACGGGCCCCGTGCTACTTGGGATACTCTTCGCGCCAAGAGAGGCATTTCGACTACGGGGTTGGCACCCTCTATGACCGGCCTTTCAAGACCGTTCGTCTATACCTTCTTGTAACGCCGCCACCTCGGCAGAGATGACTGAAAAGTCCCACAACCCCCAACGTGCAACGCCTGCCGGCTATCACACACGCTAGGTTTAGCCTGATCCGGTTTCGCTCGCCACTACTAACGGAATCGCGGTTGCTTTCTCTTCCTGTGGGTACTGAGATGTTTCACTTCCCCACGTTCCCTCTACCCGCCCTATATATTCAGGCGGGAGTCACTAGGTCGGCACGCCGCCCAGCGGGGTTTCCCCATTCGGACACCCTCGGATCAAAACTTGCTTATCAGTTCCCCGAGGCTTATCGCAGATTGCTACGTCCTTCTTCGGCTCCAGATGCCAAGGCATCCACCGTTTGCTCTTAAAGACTTGAAATCACATGAGTTTGAATCAAAAACTCGACCCCACCCGAAGGCGGGATCTGAAATTGACTAATGATCTTTAAGATCATCTTGTGCAACAACCCGAAGGCTGTTGCAAGATGCTCGCGTCCACTGTGTAGTTCTCAAAGTACGGGCGGTGCCCCAATCCACAACCCCACAAACATGGAGAAACAGAAAGAGGCCCAGAGTAACCAAATGCTTCCAACCCCGAAAGGTCAAAGCGCATCCGGTCCCTCAGGACCCAACAGCGTGCAGGTGCGACATCCGTCACCCTCCCCGTTCCAACCACCGAAGCGGCGTACTGGAGAAGAACAACATCCCTCGCACCATGTCAAATGTTCCACCCCTGAGCTCCCAGCGAAGAACGTATGCCTTCGATCTGGGTTCTGGACACCCGAAAGTGTCAGATGCTCCTTAGAAAGGAGGTGATCCAGCCGCACCTTCCGGTACGGCTACCTTGTTACGACTTAGTCCTAATTACCGATCCCACCTTCGACGGCTCCCTCCACAAGGGTTAGGCCACCGGCTTCAGGTGTTACCGACTTTCATGACTTGACGGGCGGTGTGTACAAGACCCGGGAACGTATTCACCGCAGCGTTGCTGATCTGCGATTACTAGCGACTCCGACTTCATGAGGTCGAGTTGCAGACCTCAATCCGAACTGGGACCGGCTTTTTGGGATTCGCTCCACCTCGCGGTATTGCAGCCCTTTGTACCGGCCATTGTAGCATGCGTGAAGCCCAAGACATAAGGGGCATGATGATTTGACGTCATCCCCACCTTCCTCCGAGTTGACCCCGGCAGTATCCCATGAGTTCCCACCATTACGTGCTGGCAACATAGAACGAGGGTTGCGCTCGTTGCGGGACTTAACCCAACATCTCACGACACGAGCTGACGACAACCATGCACCACCTGTTTACGAGTGTCCAAAGAGTTGACCATTTCTGGCCCGTTCTCGTATATGTCAAGCCTTGGTAAGGTTCTTCGCGTTGCATCGAATTAATCCGCATGCTCCGCCGCTTGTGCGGGTCCCCGTCAATTCCTTTGAGTTTTAGCCTTGCGGCCGTACTCCCCAGGCGGGGAACTTAATGCGTTAGCTGCGTCACGGAATCCGTGGAATGGACCCCACAACTAGTTCCCAACGTTTACGGGGTGGACTACCAGGGTATCTAAGCCTGTTTGCTCCCCACCCTTTCGCTCCTCAGCGTCAGTTACGGCCCAGAGATCTGCCTTCGCCATCGGTGTTCCTCCTGATATCTGCGCATTCCACCGCTACACCAGGAATTCCAATCTCCCCTACCGCACTCTAGTCTGCCCGTACCCACTGCAGGCCGGAGGTTGAGCCTCCGGATTTCACAGCAGACGCGACAAACCGCCTACGAGCTCTTTACGCCCAATAATTCCGGATAACGCTTGCGCCCTACGTATTACCGCGGCTGCTGGCACGTAGTTAGCCGGCGCTTTTTCTGCAGGTACCGTCACTTTCGCTTCTTCCCTGCTAAAAGAGGTTTACAACCCGAAGGCCGTCGTCCCTCACGCGGCGTTGCTGCATCAGGCTTGCGCCCATTGTGCAATATTCCCCACTGCTGCCTCCCGTAGGAGTCTGGGCCGTGTCTCAGTCCCAGTGTGGCCGGTCACCCTCTCAGGCCGGCTACCCGTCGACGCCTTGGTGAGCCATTACCTCACCAACAAGCTGATAGGCCGCGAGCCCATCCCCAACCGAAATTCTTTCCAGACGCAGACCATGCGGTCACGTCACATATCCAGTATTAGACGCCGTTTCCAGCGCTTATCCCAGAGTCAGGGGCAGGTTGCTCACGTGTTACTCACCCGTTCGCCACTGATCCCACAGAGCAAGCTCCGTGTTCACCGTTCGACTTGCATGTGTTAAGCACGCCGCCAGCGTTCATCCTGAGCCAGGATCAAACTCTCCGTAAAAAAGAAATGCATACCCCACCGGGAAAACGGTGACGCAGCGAGTTTGATGCTGACCAAAGAGACAAATTCATTGCTGACTTCATCCATTGCCAACCCC
>NZ_QOAY01000221.1:0-1229 GCF_003314775.1 Microbacterium sp. H6
CGTCACGGCTGGTTCAGCAGGGAGTCGAACGCGGATTCGTGCGCCGCGAGGCCGACCCCGACGACGCACGGCGCACCCGCATCGCGCTGACCGACGAAGGACGCCGCCTCGCCCGCGGCATGCGCGGCGAGCGTCGCGAGATGCTGACGACCGCGCTGACCTCGTTCACCGAGGAGGAACGCGTCGAGCTCGCCAGACTGCTCAACAAGCTCGCCGACAACTGGCAGCGCTGAGGGGAGCCTCGAAGCGGCGGAGTTAGCGGCTGAGTTAGCGGCTGAGCTAGCGGCGGAGGCCCGCGACGTCGGCGGCGACGTCGATGACGGAATCCACCGGGATCGCCGTGTCGGCTGATGCCGAGAGCAGCATGCCGGTGGCCACGATCGTCACCGTGCCGCGAGGGGAGAGCAGCTGAACCGAACCCACCTCGCCGAGAGTTTCGCCGTCGCCCAGCAGCAGCACCCGTCCATCGAGAGCTGCAGCGCGCGGATCGTCGATCGCCCCCTGGAGCGTGCTCAGCTCGTCCGTGCTCCAGGTCGTCTCATCGATGCCTACCGCGAGGGAGGCGTAGTCCTCGAGAGCGGTGGACGCGGAGGCCACCGCGTCGTTGATCCAGACACAGGTGGTGCCGGAGGCGTCTTCCGAGGAGTCGTCGGGCGAGAAAGCGAAGCCCGCGGTGATCGGCGCTGCGAGCGGCTCGATATCCGCGCAGGTGATGACGGGGTCCGCCGAGTCCGCAGGTGCCGCCGTCGGCGCGCCGGCATCGTCGGCCGGTGCGGAGCTCTGGTCGGCGGGGGCGGAGGAGCAGCCGGCGAGCAGCAGCGTGGCGGTCACGGCGATAAGGCTCAGGAGCGGGGGAGTCGTCGGGCGCACAGCCCCGATCCTGCCACACCTCGCTTCGCCGGTTCTCGCGGTCGCACGGCCGGCGCAGGCTCAGGCCGACGCGAATCCCACCGACGGCTCGTCGTCTACCGATAGGGACAGCACAGCGGTCTCGACCGCGTCGTGCTGCTCGATCCGCTGCTCCAGGTCTCGCAGCTGCCGCGCCACGTCGTGCTCGCGCGCATCGCCGGCGAGGTCGACCTCCGCCACGATGAAGAGTCGATTCGGACCGACGTACTCGATGTGCAGGTAGGTCACCCGCTCGACCTGCGGCAGGCCCAGCAGGGCGCTCCCCACCCGCGCGCGCAGTTCCGGTGCGGCGGTCGCGCCCACGAGGAAGGCGATGTTCC
>NZ_QOAY01000221.1:1237-8698 GCF_003314775.1 Microbacterium sp. H6
CGGATCAGGATGATCGCCACCACCCCGAGCAGGACGCCGACGAGGATCGAGCCGATGGCATCCCAGGCGGCGACGCCCGTGATCTGGTGGAGGAGGATCGCGCCGCCGGCGAGCACGAGTCCGATGAGTGCGGCGGAGTCCTCGAAGAACACGGCGCGCAGTGTGGTGTCGCTCGTCTCCAGCACGAAGTCCCAGGTCGACGAGCCGCGCTCCTTCGCGAGGCGGCGGGATTTCACCATCGCCTGCGTGAACGATGCGCCCTCGAGCACGAACGAGACACCCAGCACGATGTACGCCACGGTCGGGCTCTCGACAGGGCCGGTGTCGGACAGTTCCTGAATGCCGTGCATGATCGACACGATCGAACCGGCGGTGAAGATCCCGAATGCAGCGATCAGCGACCACACGAAGGCGTTGCGACCGTAGCCGAGCGGATGCCGCGCATCCTTGGCCTTCGCCCCGCGGCGGTCGGCGATGAGGAGGAACACCTCGTTCCCCGCGTCCGCCCACGAGTGCGCCGCCTCGGCCACCATCGACGCCGACGAGGTGATGATCGCGGCGACGGTCTTCGCGATCGCGACGAGGATGTTGGCCAGGAAGGCGAGGATCACAGTCACGCGGTCAGGCTACTCCCGCCCCGTGGCTCACAGTCTCCGCAGGACTCTCTCAGCGTGGAGCCTTGACGGGGAGCAGGAGCAGGAAGCCGGCGATCAGCACGACCACGATGCCCAGGATTCCGTAGGCGGTCTGGCTCGTCAGCACGATCAGCACGGTCCAGGCGCCTGACGCCATCCAGCTCGCCGCGCGCCCGGTCGTGGCGTAGAGACCAAAGATCTCGCCCTCGCGTCCGGCCGGCGTCACTCTGGCGAGGAAGGATCGGGCGGCAGCCTGGGCGGGGCCCACGAAGGCGCACAGGATCAGACCGCCGACCCAGAACACCATCACGCCGGCGTCACGGAGGAAGAACACGGCGAGACCCGCGACGATCATCGACCCGATCGAGGCGAGGATGATCCGCTTCGGTCCGAGCCGGTCGTCCAGCCGGCCGGCGGCGATGGTCGAGATGCCGGCGATCAGGTTCGCGGCGATGCCGAAGATGATGATGTCCTGCGCGCCGAACTTGAACACCGCGGTGCCGATGATGGCGCCGAACGCGAAGACGCCTCCCAGCCCGTCACGGAAGACCGCGCTCGCCAGCAGATACCAGAAGGTGGGCCGCGTCTCCTCGTTGCGGTAGAGACCTGCGACGTCCTTCACCAGCAGCGGATACGAGGCGAAGAAGCCGACCTTGCGCTCCGGACGGCCGAGTGACGGCTCCGGCACGTTCAGGAAGATCGGGATGCTGAAGATGATCGCCCAGACGGCGCATCCGACGGCGATCAGCCGGTAGGCCAGCCCGTTGTCGGTCGACATGCCGAACCAGTCGAAGGTGTCGAGCACGACCACGATCACGAGCGCGATGATGCCGCCGAGGTAGCCGAAGCCCCAGCCGAGGCCGGAGATGCGACCGACGTTCTTCGGGTTCGCGATGCCGATGAGCATCGCATTGGAGTTCACCGCCGCGATCTCCTGGAACACCGTCGCGGCCGAGATCAGGGCGACGCCCAGCCAGAACAGGCTCGGCATCGGCTCGACGAACCAGAGGCCGAGCATGCACAGGATCAGCGCGCCGGTGCCGATCCCGAGCCAGAGCTTCTGACGCCCCGCCGCATCCGCGCGTTGGCCGAGGACGGGCGCGAGCAGCAGGATGCCGAAGGCCGCGATCGTCGAGCCCAGACCGAGACCGGACGCGAGGTCTGCCTCCGCGGCGAGCCGGACCGGATCGTCCACGTCGAGCGACGCGACCTCGGGCGGGAGGAAGCCCTCGCCCACGAGATAGAGCGCCGTGAACACGAACGTGAGGATGACGATGTTGAACGGCTGCGTCGCCCAGTCCCACAGCGCCCACGAGTAGACCTGCTTCTTCGGGGCGGGCGTCTCGCCGCGCAGGTCCAGGCCGACGACGGCCACGGCGCCGCTGTTCGCAGTCGCCACGGGCTCGGGCACGGCGCTGTGCCCCTCGGTTTCGCTCATTCTCGAAGTCTGGCGGTGCCGGGTGAACGCCTGGTGACGGCGCGCCGCGCGGTGCGGCGCGGAAACGTGGTGGTGGGGCTCGTCAGAGGGCCGGCCCGCGGCGGATGCGGACCGGACCACGGGCCTCGTCGATCCGGACGGCCTCCCCCTTCTGCGTCACGACGATCTCTCCGCTCTCCGCCAGGGCCGCGGCCACGCGTCGGACGTCGGGCATCCGTGAACGCCAGGACTCCCCGCCGATGGCGCGGGCCACGTCGCTCGGACAGATCGATGACTCCGAGCGCTTGCGGGTGAGGGTTCGGATGGTGGCGGCGATCCGATCGTCCGCGGCTTCCGGCTCTGGGTCCTCCCACCATGGGGCTCCGCGCTCGCCGAGTGCGGTCTTGGCGTCGTGCACCCGGCGACGGGCATCGTCGTCCGAGGTCTTCACCGCTCGCCGCGCGGCCATGAGCTCATCCACCAGTTCCTGTCGCAGCGTGTCGGGGATCGACGGATCGCTCGCACGCCAGCGTCGCCCGTTCACGACGATGTGGTGCCCGTCCGCTGTGCGCTCGGGACCGGACTCCGTCGCGGAAGACTCCTCGCTGCTCATGCGGGCAGCCTGCCCCTGTCGGGCCGCGTCCTCCATCCCCTTGACGCAGGGGCCGCGCCTCAGTCCGTCCGCAGTGGACGCAGCGTGCGGGCGTAGTCCTCCTTCAGCACGGCGAGGTGCAGCCAGGCCTCGATGCGCGTCACTCCGGGCAGCGCACGCAGGCGTTCCAGGCTGGCGTAGAGCGCGCCGGCCGAAGGCTCGACCAGAGTGGCGACCGCGTCGAAGCGGCCGAGCGTGCGCGCGGCGAAGTCCACCCCACGGCCGCGACGCAGCTCGTCGATCACGGCGTCGTCGTCGTCTCCGAGGGTCATGCCCACCCCCATCGACAACTGCCGGTGCGCGAGTCCGCGCGCCTCGACCGCGCTGATCTTGATCACGCCGGCATCGATCAGCCGCTGCACCCTGGTCGCGACGGCCGAGGGGGAGAGGCGCACCTCTTCGCCGAGCGCGCGGAAGCTCTTGCGCCCGTCGGCCTGCAGCTGCTCGATCAGCGCCTCGTCGATCGCGTCGAGGGTGACGCCGCCGTGATACTCCGACACGAAGAAGCCCTTGATCACGGTCGAATAGATGATCGTGCTGATGTCGAGCACCCCGTCGATCGCTCGGATCAGGGCCAGCAGGTCGTGCAGCTCCGACATCGACCCCACGCGCACTTCGGTGACCACGTCGTGCGCGCCGCCGACCGCCGACACCAGCACGGTCTCGCTCATGTCGCGCAGGTGCTCCGCCACGAGCTCGACCGATCCATCGGTGCGGATCGAGACGTGGGCGAGGACGTGCTGGCCGAGGAACACGGGGTCGACGGCGGCGACGACACGCACGGTGCGGTCGGCGAGCATCGTGCGCAGTCGCGCGGCGACAGCGGCTCTGGACTGCCCGAGCCGCTCGGCGAGGGAGAGGATGCTCGCCCGGCCGTCTTCCTGCAGCGCGCGGATGAGTTCGGCGTCGAAATCCATGGTTCCGCCCATTTCGTCAGTTTCCTGCGATCGCACGCTTCGCCGTGCGTAAGTTCAGTGTAGGAGAGGTGATCGCCGTCGGGAAGGCGCGCATTGCACAGATGCGCGATCATATATCCAGTGAATCCCCGTTATCGCTGGAGTTCTGCCCTTGCTGACGGGCCCGCACCTCCGTAGCATCCTTCGCTATCCGACATCTTCCGCAAAGGAGCGGGCACCCCCATGACCACTACCCCCACCAGCGGCACCCACAGCCGGGCGCGCCGCGCCGGCATCGCCGCCTTCGTCGGTACCACCATCGAGTGGTACGACTTCTACGTCTACGCCACCGCCGCGGCGCTCGTCTTCGGTCCACTGTTCTTCCCGAGCGGAGACCGGCTGGCCGAGACCGCAGCCGCCTTCGCGACCTTCGCGGTCGCCTTCCTCGTCCGGCCCCTCGGTGGCATCATCTTCGGTCACATCGGCGACAAGCTCGGCCGACGCACGTCGCTTGTCATCACGCTGCTGATGATGGGCGCGGCCACGGTGCTCGTGGGCTGCCTGCCCACCTACGAGAACATCGGCATCCTCGCCCCGATCCTCCTGATCCTGCTCCGTGCGGTGCAGGGCCTCGCGGTCGGCGGCGAGTGGGGTGGCGCGGTGCTCATGAGCGTCGAGCACGCCCCCGAGAAGTCGAAGACCTTCTACGGCGGCTTCACGCAGCTCGGCAACCCGGCCGGCGCGCTGCTGGCATCGGGCATCTTCGCGATCATGACCCGGATGGGCGACGACTTCATCATCAACGGTGGCTGGCGCATCCCGTTCCTGCTGTCGATCGTGCTGGTCGGCGTCGGCTTCTGGGTCCGTTATCGCGTCGAGGAGACCCCGGTCTTCGAGGCGAAGGTCGAGGGCCGCAAGCAGTCGATGCCGCTGGCCTTCGCGCTGCGCACCAACTGGCGCCCGATCCTGCTCGGCATCGGCATCCTGCCCATCTCGACCGGCGGTTACTACCTGGCCACCACCTTCGCCACGGCCTATGCCACCGGCGACACGGTCGCGATCAGCGAGCAGGTCATCCTCGATGCCATGACGATCGCCTCCTTCGTGGAGTTCGTCGTGACCCTCCCTGTCGCCTGGCTGGGCGACAAGTGGGGGCGGAAGAACGTCATGTACATCGGTCTGATCACCTCGGTGCTCACCTTCGTGCCGTTCCTGCTGATCCTGCCCGGACGCATCGAACCGCTCATCTTCCTGTTCGCCTCGCTGGTGCGCATCGCGATGAGCGCCACCTACGCACCGATCGCCGCCCTGCTCTCGCAGATGTTCCGCCCGCAGGCCCGCTACACCTCGATCGCCCTCTCCTACGGTGTCGGCGCAGCGGTCTGGGCCGGATTCTCGCCGTGGTTCGCGACGCAGCTGATCGCCTGGACGGGCAGCATCTGGTCGGTGATCGCGATGTTCATCGGCATGGCCCTCATCGCCGGAATCTGCACCCGCCTCGCGCCGCAGCACTCCGACGAGGCTCCCGTCACCGCCTCCTTCACCGCGCGTACGGACACCACGGCGAACCGGCTGCCCTGACCGGCGCCGCCACCTCCGCCTCCCGTACGCCACGACCGCGAACAGGTTCCCCATGAGAAAGCTCACCCCCTTCGACCGCTCGGCTCAGACGGCTCCCCTCCTCCTGACCGCGCACGCCATCCATACCGCGGATGACGACGCCACCACGGCGACGGCGATGTTGACCGATCGCGGGCGCATCCTCGCGATCGGTACCCCCGCCGAGTGCGAGGCGGCGGCGGAGGGGGTGGGCCTCTCGCCCGAGCGCATCGATCTCGGCGACGCCGTGATCGTCCCCGGCTTCGTCGACGCGCACGCGCATCCGCTCATGTTCGGGCAGATGATGAGCTGGGTCGACTGCGGCCCCGAGAAGGCGGGCAGCATCCCCGAGATCGCGGCGCTGCTGAAGGCGGCGGCCGCCGAGCTTCCCGAGGGGCGCCCGGTGCGCGGCTACGGCTACGAGCAGCGCAACCTCGCCGAGAAGCGCCACCCCACCCGGTTCGAGCTCGACGAGGTCGCCGCCGACCGCGAGGTCTACCTCATGAACGCCTCGGGTCACGGCGGTGTGGTGAACTCGTACACGCTCGCCATCAACGATGTCGACAGGGACACCCCGAACCCCGACGGCGGAGAGTTCTTCCGCGACGCGGACGGCGAGCTCACCGGGGAGCTGTCGGATGCGGCCTGCAACATCCTCACCGGCGTCCACGGGGTGAAGATCGGCCACCACGGTCCGAACTTCCACCTGGCGGACGAGCCGGAGGAGCACCTGCGCCAACTCGACGCGGCGACGCAGCGGTTCCTGGCCGGGGGAGTGACCTCGATCGGCGACGCCCAGGTCACCCGTCGCGAGTTCGACATGTACCTGCGCCTCGCCGAGGCCGGGCGCCTGGAACTGCGCGTGTCGATGTACCTGCTGTCGCACCTGCTCGACGAGGCGCTCGAGATGGGTCTCGTCGGACAGTTCGGCAACGCGCACCTCAGCTTCGCCGGCATCAAGTTCTACGCCGACGGCACGCTGGGCGGCTGGACCGCATACTTCCCTGACGGCTACGTGGGCGATCCCTGCCGCACTGGCCAGCTGTACCACGAGCCCGCCGAGTACGAGGGGCTCATCCGCAAAGCGCACGCCGCGGGGTTGCAGACCGCGACACACGCGCAGTCGCCCACCGCGATCGAGATGGTCGTGTCCGCGATCGAGGCCGCGCTCGCCGAGCACCCCGATCCCGACGCCCGTCACCGCATCGAGCACTGCGGCCTGCCGACTCCCGAGCAGATCGACCGGATGGCCGCCTCCGGCATCCGTCCGGTCAACCAGACCCAGCACTACTTCAACTGGGGCGAAGGTGTGGAGGAGGCCATCGGCACTCCGGGCGAGCGCTTCAACCCGCTGGGCGAGTTCGAGCGCGCGGGCGTGCCGTTCACGATCTCGTCCGATGCCCCGGTCGCCGAGCCCATCCCGCTCGAAGCCATCCAGACGGCCGTGACCCGAGTCACGCGCCGGGGGCACAAGCTCGGGCCGGACGACCTGCGCGTCTCGGCGCTCGCAGCTCTGCGCGCACACACGATCGAAGGTGCCGTGTCGATCGGCCGCGAAGACGATCTGGGGTCGCTCGAAGTCGGCAAGTACGCCGACTTCGCGGTGCTCTCCGGCGATCCGCTGGCCGTTCCCGCCGAGGAGATCTCGGCGATCACGGTGCGCGAGACGTGGGTCGACGGCGTCCGTCGTCACCGAGTGTGAGGATGATCCGATGAGCAGCGACACCACAGCGGCAGAGCAGTACGCCGACACCGCCGGGCGGGCCGTGCTGGAGACGATCCGCGCGTACGGGGTCACCGCGATCTTCGGCATCCCCGGCACCCACAACCTCGAGCTCTACCGCCCGCTCGCCGACCTCGGCATCCGCGCGGTGACGAACCGTCACGAGCAGGGCTCCGGCTACGGTGCCGACGGGTGGGCCCAGCAGACCGGCCTCCCCGGAGTGGTCATCACGACTTCAGGCCCCGGTCTGCAGAACGCCATGAGCGCGATCGGCACGGCGTTCTGCGAGTCCCGTCCGCTCATCGTCCTCTCGCCGGGGGTGCCCCTCGGGGCGGAGTTCGCCGACGTGGGCACCCTGCACGAGACGAAGGATGCCACGGCCATGGTCGGCGCGATCGCAGAGTGGTCGCGCCGCGTGACGAGCGCCGCCGAAGCGGTCGAGGCCGTGCACGACGCGTTCACCCTGTTCCGCACCGGGCGTCCTCGTCCGGTGCACATCGAGATCCCGCTCGATGTGCTGGAGGCTCCGGCCGACGTCC
>NZ_QOAY01000302.1:0-299 GCF_003314775.1 Microbacterium sp. H6
CATATCCTCCGGCGGCTTCGACGTATCCTCCCGCGGCTCCCGCGTATCCCCCGGCAGCACCGGCCGGCTACCCCGCGGCCCCGGCCCCCGGCTACCCCGCAGCCCCTCCCGGCGCCTACCAGGTGCCCGTCGGCGGCTACACGGCTCCCTCCGGCGCCTACCAGGTGCCCACCGCACCGGCTCCCTCGTCCTCGCGGCTCTTCGGGACGCTCGCCCTGGTCTTCGCTCTCGTCGCGGCGGTCGTGCCGGCGATCGTCGTCAGCGTCAGCGCGTTCGAGATCGGTCGGTATCTGCCCAAC
>NZ_QOAY01000302.1:337-3273 GCF_003314775.1 Microbacterium sp. H6
GCGCATCGGTCACCGCCGATGACCTCCGGGTGCTGACCCCGGTCCGGGATCAGGTGCTCTGGGCGGAGCTCTCGTTCTGGCTCGGGACCCTCGTCGGCGTCGCCGCGATCGTCCTCGGCATCATCGCGATCGCCAAGAAGCGTGGCCGGGGTGCAGGAATCGCCGCTCTCGTGGTGGCGGTCCTGGCGTCGGTGATCTTCTTCATCGCACTGGTGGTGGCTCTCACGACCGGCGCCGCTGCGGGGATGTCGAACTTCTCGGCCTGACCGCACGGCCGGTAAGCAGCTGCCGCGTCAGCGCGGCGCGTGGTGTTTCTGCTGCGCCGCCAGGAGTCCTTCGTCGACCAGCAGCTCGACCGCATCGGCGGCATCCGAGACGAGGATCGGCAGGTTCGGCCGCTCTTCCTTGCCGAAGGGTGCCAGCACCCAGTCCGCAGGATCCTGACGCCCGATCGGACGACCGATGCCGACTCGCACGCGCGGGAAATCCGCCGTGCCCAGCGCTCTGGCGACGTCGCGCACACCGTTGTGCCCTCCGTGCCCGCCGCCCGTCTTGAGCTTGACGGTGTCGAACGGGATGTCGAGCTCGTCGTGCACGACGACCACCTGCTCGGTGGGGACCGAGTAGAACCGCGCCAGAGCCGCCACCGGCGTGCCCGAGACGTTCATGAACGTGTTGGGCTTGGCGAGCACCAGCTTGTCCGCGCCAGGGCGCAGCCAGGTCTCGACGACGCGCGCTCCCCCCTTGTGCTCGCGGAACGCCTCGGAACGCCGCGAGGCGAGCTCATCGACGACCATCTGTCCGATGTTGTGCCGAGTGCTCTCATACCGCGGGCCGGGGTTGCCGAGCCCCACCACGAGCCAGGTCGATGGCATGTCCTCGTCCTCTCCCTGTCCGGGGCTGCAGCATCCCGGTCAGGATACGACAGAGGGGACGCGATCGGATCGCGTCCCCTCTGTGATGAATCAGTCGGAGATCACTCCGCGGCGGCCTCTTCGGTCGCCTCATCGGCGAACTCGCCTTCGGTCTCCGCCTCGTCCTCTTCCGCGGGTGCGGCGGGCACGGAGATCGCGACGACGAGCACCTCGGGGTCGGAGAGCAGCGTGGAGCCCTTGGGGAGCTGCACGTCGGCGGCAGTGATGTGCGCGCCCTCTTCCAGGCCCTCGACCGAGACCTCGATGTTCTGGGGGATGTGCGTGGCCTCGGCCTCGATCGACACGGTGGTGGCGTCGAGGTTCGCGATCGTACCGGGAGCCGACTCGCCCGTGACGATGATCGGGACGTCGATGGCGACCTTCTCGCCCTTCTTCACGACGAGCAGGTCGATGTGCTCGATGATCTGGTGCACCGGGTCCTTCTGCACGTCCTTGACCAGAGCGAGCTGGGACTTGCCCTCGATGTCGAGCTCGAGCAGCGCGTTCGCGCGGCGCAGGATGAGCGAGACCTGGTGGCCGGGGAGTGCGACGTGCACCGGCTCCGTGCCGTGACCGTAGATGACGGCGGGGATCTTGCCGGCGGCGCGGAGGCGGCGGGCGAAGCCCTTGCCGAAGCTCTCGCGGAGCTCGGCCTGGACCTTGGTGTCTTCAGACATGGGTTCTCCTTCGGGGCACGCAGCGAAGGCGCCGCGCGGTGGTCTTGGAATTTTCGAACTCGCTGACGCAGGAGGAAAGCCACCGGGCTTGCTTCGCCGCGTCGATAACGGATGTTCGCGCACGCGCAGAAGCATCCCTCGCCGAGGTACAGCCTCAATGGTACCGGATGACCCGATAGGCTGAGGACACCGGTCCTTTTTCTGCAGAACACGGAGAACCCCCATGCTCGACGGCGCCTTCCTCTCGCACGCACTCCTCTGGCTGATCGGCGCCATGACCGTGTGCGCGGCCGTCACCTCGTTCATCGCGCTGTTCGCGATGGGCCGCTCGGGCTACCGCAAGGACTGACGAGCGACAGCGGCGCTAGCGCTGCCCCACCGCCGCGGCGATCAGCGCGGACGCGGTCCGCACATCCGCCTCCGCGCCGATGCTTATGCCCTCTTCGTCTGCATCGAGCGACTCGAGGGTCTGCAGCTGGGAATCCAGCAGTGCGGCCGGCATGAAGTGATCCACGCGCAGGCGCATCCGCTCCTCGAGGACGTCGCGACCGATCGCCAGTTCGGCGAAGAATGCCTCCGGCGCCTCGTCTCTGATGAGGTCGCGATAGACGCGTCGAAGGGCTGAGCACGCGACGACGACGCGCTCCTCCGCCTGGAGGGTCTTCCCGACGAGGCGGAGCCAGGGCTGTCGATCCGCATCGTCCAGCGGAACTCCAGCGGCCATCTTGCCGACGTTCTCCGGCGGATGCAGGTCATCGCCGTCGATGAACCGCGCTCCGAGAGAGTCGGCCAGGAACGCGCCCACCGTCGACTTGCCGGAGCCACTCGGACCCATCACCACGATGCGCACGCTCATGCGCCTCTTCCGAAGTCGATGAGCACCTTGCAGGAGCTCGCAGGGTCGGCGGCCCGTGCGAACGCCTCGAGCGCATCGTCGACCGGCAGCACGTGGCTGATGATACCGCGCACGTCGAGGCTGCCGTCGGCGAGAGCGGCGATGACCTCGTCGAACTCCGCCCCGAAGCGGAACGATCCGCGCAGGGTGAGTTCGCGCGTGATCGCGGTGGCCATCGGCGCCGGCACGTCGCCCCCGCGCTGCAGCCCCAGCATCACCACCACGCCCCCGCGGACGGCGGAGGAGACGGCGGCCGCGAGACCGGGGACGGTGCCGCTGGATTCGATCACGACATCGGCGTGCAGCTCGGAGACCTCGCTCTCCGCCCTGGCGTCGATCGACCGGATGCCACGCGCTTCGGCGATCTCCCGCGGCAGCTGCTGCAGATCGGTGACCGTCACGGACGTGGCCCCCTCCCGCTGGGCGACGGCCGCGACGAGTTGGCCGATG
>NZ_QOAY01000128.1:0-2309 GCF_003314775.1 Microbacterium sp. H6
CGGAATGCGCGAGCGATCCCCCACGTCTCCGCATCGACCGGTGCGCCGCTGCGCACGCTGCGCCGCCGCACCCTGCCCGCGCGCTGGCGGATCACCCTGTGGATCATCCTCAGCAGCGCGATCACGCTGCTCGCGGTCGGCATGATCGGTCGGAGCATCTTCCTCGCGGGTGTCGAGCAGTCCGCCAATGCGGAGATCGAGCAGGAGGCCGCGGAGTTCGCCCGTTTCGCGGAGGACGCCGCGGTCAGCGGCCACACCACCCCGGAGGAACTGGTCAGCGAGTACGTCGCCCGGCAGTCCGTGCACGAGAACGAGGTCGTCGTCGCGTCGGTCGGCGGCGAGGTGATCGCCGTCGCGAACGGACGGGTGGAGGCGACGGATCCTGCCGCGCTCTCCGCCGTGCCAGGGGGAGAAGCGCTCGTGACCGGTCTGCTCGGCCAGTCGGCGTCCTCCGGTGCGATGGAGGCGCCGGACGCGGGGCCCCTGCGCTGGGGGAGGCTGGAATTCACCGCAGGCGACCGCGCCGGTGCCGTCCTGATCGTGCAGTACACGCAGGAAGCGCGATCCCAGGTCGATGCCGGGTTCACCACGATCGCGTGGGTCGCATTGATCGGCATCGTGCTCAGCTCAGGCGTCGCCTGGCTCGTGGCCGGCCAGATCCTCGCCCCCGTGCGTGAGGTCTACCGCGTCGCCCGCGACATCGGCGAGCACGATCTCTCCGCGCGGGTGCCGGTCGACGGGACAGATGACATCGCCGCCGTGGCAACCACCTTCAACCAGATGCTCGACCGCCTCGAAGCCGTGCACGCCACGCAGCAGCGGTTCGTCGACGACGCCGGGCACGAGCTGCGCACGCCGATCACGATCGTCCGCGGGCAGCTGGAGCTCTTGAGCGAGGAGCCGGAGGAGCGGGCGGCGACCCTGCGACTCGTGAGCGACGAGCTCGACCGGATGAGCCGCATCGTCACCGACCTGCTCGTCCTCGCCCGTGCCGAGCAGCCCGACTTCGTGCGCGTCGCCGACTGCGACGTCGCCGCCCTCACCCTCGACATCGAGGCCAAGGCGCAGAACCTCGGTGATCGCCGCTGGCAGCTCATGGAAGTGGCGGAAGGCACAGCGCCTCTCGACCCGCAGCGGGTCACCCAGGCCGTGCTGCAACTCGCGGCGAACGCGGTGCAGGTCACGGAGCAGGGTGACCGCATCCTGATCGGCTCGCGCTTCGACGGCGAGCGCGGCGAACGCCGACTGCGGCTGTGGGTGCGCGACAGCGGCCCCGGGGTCGCAGCGGCTGACGCCGAGCGCATCTTCGAGCGTTTCGCCCGCGGAGACAGCTCCGGCGCACGCCGCGGTTCGGGCCTCGGACTCGCGATCGTGCGGGCGATCACCGACGGGCACGACGGCTCAGCCTGGGTCGACAGCGTCTTCGGGGAAGGGGCCACTTTCGGCATCGACCTCCCCGCCCCGACCACCGTGCGGCCACAGTCCGCATCAGAGAGGAGCGAGTGAGATGCGCAGCATCCTGATCGCCGAAGACGACCCGCACATCACCTCGTTCGTGCGGCGGGGTCTGCGCGCAGCCGGCTACGAGACAGCCGAGGCCGCTGACGGACACACCGCCCTGCTGATGGCGCGCAGCGGTACGTTCGACCTGGTGCTGCTGGACATCGGGCTCGGGGGCATGGACGGATTCGACGTGCTCGCCAACCTTCGTGGCGAGGGCGTCGCGACGCCGGTGATCATCCTCACCGCCCGCGATTCTGTCATCGACACCGTGCGCGGCCTGGAGAGCGGGGCCAACGACTACGTCACCAAGCCGTTCCAGTTCGCTGAACTCATCGCACGTGTGCGGTTGCGGATCGGCGACGGCGAGGGGCGGACTGCCGGTCCGGTGCTCACTCACGGCGATGTGCGGGTCGATGTGCGGGCCCGTACCGTCACGGTCGACGGAGACATGCGCGAACTCACCTCGCGTGAGTTCGCGCTGCTCGAGGTGTTCCTGCAGAACGCCGGTCAGGTGCTGTCGCGCGACCAGCTGATCGGTCACGTCTGGGGGATGGACTTCGATCCGGCCTCCAATGTGGTCGACGTGTACGTGCGGGCGCTGCGCGGCAAGATCGGCGTCGACCGCATCGAGACCGTGCGCGGGGCGGGATACCGGTTCCGATGAACACTCGTTCCGAGAACACGTCACCCGTGGGGGAGGCGGTGGTCGAGCGGGCACGCTTCGCGACCATGCCGCCCGAGCGCCGACCGCTGCCCGTCGAACGCCGATCCGTGCGCCGGCGGCTCGGGCGCGCGGGTGCGCTCCG
>NZ_QOAY01000008.1:0-653 GCF_003314775.1 Microbacterium sp. H6
CTTCGGGCCGACCGGCGCCAGCGACCTCGGCCCCGACCTCGAGGCGCTCGCGACGGACCGCTCCGATGCCAGCGGCACTGCGTACTGGAGCGCCTCGACCGGTGCCTACGATCTCGATCTGCTCGCGCGGGCGTTCGGTCGCGTCCCGCACCTCCCCAAGGTGCTCGGACCTGCCGAGAGGATGGGCGTCACCCGCACGGGCACGGTGGTCGGCGCGGGTCTGGGGGACAACGCCGGGGGCGCGCTCGGACTCGATGCCCGACCGGGCGACGCCGTGATCTCGATCGGCACGAGCGGCACGGTCTTCGCCGTGTCCGAACACCCGATCGCCGACGCCACCGGGGCGGTCGCCGGCTTCGCTGACGGGAGCGGGAACCATCTTCCCCTCGTCGCCACGCTCAACGCGGCGCGGGTGCTCGATGCCGTCGCGGGTCTGCTCGGCGTCGATCACGCCGAACTCGCACGCCTGGCGCTGGAGTCAGAGCCGGGTGCGGGCGGACTGGTGCTGCAGCCCTACTTCGAGGGAGAGCGCACCCCGAATCGTCCGGATGCCACGGCCACGCTGTTCGGCATGTCGCTCGCCTCCACGCGCAGGGAGACGCTGGCGCGTGCCGCGGTGGAAGGACTGCTGTGCGGGCTCGCCGACGGCCTCG
>NZ_QOAY01000093.1:0-371 GCF_003314775.1 Microbacterium sp. H6
GAGCCGAGCCCGCCCGCGCCGACGACGGTGACACGAGCCGCGCTCAGGCGGCGCTGGCCTTCCTCGCCGATGCCGGTGAGGACCGCATGCCGCGCAGTGCGGACGAGTTCTTCCGGCGCCAGCGCGGCGGCAGGGGCGACGAGAGGCTGCATGGGTTCAGCGTATGCCCGCTCCGCCGACTGTGTCTTCAGCCCTCGGTCTCCGTCATCGCACCGAGCTCGGAGGGATGCGTCAGCCGCCACCACTTCGTCGGCTGGTCGATGGTGCCCGAGATCGTGACTGCAGCGGTGACGGTGTTCGGGCCGGCGGTCCAGGTGACGGTTCCCACCTCCGTGCCGTCGCGATAGGTCGGCGGGGGCTTGATGTCCATC
>NZ_QOAY01000093.1:391-3269 GCF_003314775.1 Microbacterium sp. H6
TGATGTCCATCGTCACGACGACCGGTGTGTCCGACCAGGTGAAGATCGTCGCGTCCTCGTCGATGAGCAGCTGGGCACTGTCTCCCCAGGGTGTCGTGATCGTGCCCACCTTCTGCCCTGCCGACGCGACCGGCATCTGGTGGAACCCGGCGCGGATGCTGTCGAGCACCGCGAGCACACCGGCGTTGACCGACTCGCGCGACGCTCCCCCGAGTACGACCCCGGTCACCGCGAGCGGCTCGGCCGTGCCGACGGCCAGACTCGCGGTGTACAGCAGGCTGTAGGTGCCCTCGCCCAACGTGCCCGTCTTCAATCCCGTGATCCCCGTCGTCCCGAGGAGGCCGTTGGTGTTGTGGAGCAGGCCGGCGCCGGGAAGCGTGATCGACGGAGTCGCCACGATCTGGGCGATGACGGGGTTCGCCGCGGCGAGTTTGCCGATCGCGAGGAGATCGGTGGGTGTGCTGGTGTTGCGGGGACTGATGCCCGTGGGCTCGGTGATCGTCGTGCCGGTCAGTCCGTGGGCGGCGAGCCAGTTTCGCGTGGCGCCGAGGAACGCGTTCTGCGACCCGAAGATCCGGGAGGACAGTGCATCGGCGTAGTTGCTGGCCGAGGGGATGAGCATGGCGGCCAGGGCATCGCGCAGCGACATCGAGGTGCCGGTGGGCATGGGTGCGATCGTCGCCCCGAGGACGTAGTAACGGTCGTAGAGGTCGTGATCAGCCTTGCTGAAAGTGATGGTGGGACCCGGGTCGTCGGCGGAGGCGAGCGGGGAGGCATCGAGGATGACCAGGGCGGTGATGAGCTTGGTGATGCTCGCGATGGGCAGGGGCTCGCCCGTGCCGCTCGACGACCAGACGCCGTTCGCCGTTTCGCCGAGATAGACGTCAGCGCCCGCCACGCTGAGCGCCGAGGCATCCGCCGGGGGCGTGGTGATCGATGCCGGAGCGGCTGCCGGGACCTGCGGCATCTGCGTCGACACCGCCGGCGGACTCACGGGAGCGGTGAGTGCCCACCCGACGTAGCCGCCCGCCGCGGCAAGCAGCAGCACGACGACGATGGCGGTGGCGACGAGGCCGCGGCGCCGTCGCCGTCTGCGTACCTCCGGGGGGATCCGGTCAGGGGTGGAGAACTCCTGTTCGCGGGCCATCAGCTCCGCGAAGTCGGACAGCCCGTCCTGTGGTTGATTCGGCGCCGTCATCGAGAGCCATCATGGCGGAGAACCCGCCCGCGCGGTATCGGCCATTCGGGGGACACGACGGAGTGTCGCAGAATCGGAACTATCGACCTGATCTCTCCGCTCGTGCGGTAGATTCCTGTCATGCAGACCTATCGGATCGCCCGGGCCGCGCAACTGCTCGGCGTCAGCGACGACACCGTCCGTCGCTGGATCGAGCAGGGATTGCTGCCGGTCACCGATGCGGCGCCGGCGGAGATCCCCGGTGACGCGCTCGCGGCACGGGCCGAGGCGCTCGCCGCGGAGGAGACGGATGCCGGGACCGTGCTCTCCAGCGCCCGCAATCGTTTCCTCGGCATCGTGACGCGCGTGCAGATCGACGGGCTGATGGCGCAGGTCGACATCCAGTCAGGGCCGCATCGCGTCGTTTCGCTCATGTCCGCCGAGGCGGCCCGCGATCTGCAGCTCGAGGTGGGCTCACTCGCCACCGCATCCGTCAAGGCGACGCAGGTCGTCGTCGAGGTCCCGAAAGACTGACATGAACCGCACGCTCCGCCGCTCCACCGTCCTCGTCCTCGCCGCCGCCGTCCTCGCCCTGGGCGGCTGTGCGAGCACGGCAGGGAGCACGCCGTCGCCATCGGCCACCACCGAGCAGAGCAGCCTGAGTGGAGACCTCACGGTCTACGCCGCCGCATCGCTCAGCGGCGCCTTCGATGCCATCGGCGAGGCGTTCGTCGCCGAGAATCCGGAGGTGCGGTTCAGCCCGGTGTACGACGGCTCATCCACACTGGTCACGCAGATCCTCGAAGGCGCACCGGCCGATGTGTTCGCCTCGGCCGACGAGGCGAACATGGACAAGGCCGCCGACGTCACCGCGGATCCGACGCTGTTCGCCTCCAACACCCTCGTCATCGCGGTGCCTTCCGGGAACCCGGGCGGCGTCGAGACGCTCGCCGATCTGGCCGACGTGACCACGGTGCTGTGTGCACCGGAGGTGCCGTGCGGTGCCGCTTCCGCGAAGCTGCTCGCCGCCGCGGATGTGACGGTAGATGCGTCCAGCCTCGAGCAGAACGTGACGGCGGTGCTCACGAAGGTCGCCGCGTCCGAGGCCGATGCCGGACTCGTGTACGCCACTGACGTGATCGGGCGTTCCGATGTCGAGGCAGTCGTGCCCGATGGTGCGGACGAAGTCGTCAACCATTACCCGATCGCCGCGCTCTCGGACGCGCCGAACGCCGAGGCGGCTGATGCGTTCGTGGCGTTCGTGCTGTCGGACGCCGGACAGAGGATCCTGGCGGACTTCGGCTTCGGAGCCCCATGAGTGCAGCAGGGGGTCGAGGGTACGCTCCGCGGGCGCTCGCCATCCCCGCTGCGATCGGTCTGGCCTTCCTGATCCTGCCGTTGATCGCTCTCGTCGCGCGTGTGCAGTGGTCGACGTTCCTGGCCGATGTGACGTCGCAGGCAGCCCTCTCTGCTCTCCTCCTCTCGCTCGGCACCGGTCTCGTCGCCACGCTGCTCTGCATCGTCGTCGGCGTTCCGCTCGCGCTGTACATCGCCCGTTCCGGCCCCCGGCTCGCCGCCGTGCTCCGCGCCGTCGTCACGGTGCCGCTGGTGCTGCCGCCGATGGTGGGCGGCGTCGCGCTGCTGTACCTGTTCGGACGTGCGGGGTGGTTCGGCGGGCTCGGCCTCTCCTTCAGCACGCCC
>NZ_QOAY01000093.1:3383-3623 GCF_003314775.1 Microbacterium sp. H6
CTGGTCCTGGCCGTCGAGGGTGCCGTGCGCACGTCGGGCGTGGACCACGAGCGCACGGCCGCGGCCCTCGGAGCCGGACGGTGGACGATCCTGCGCCGCATCACCCTGCCTCTCGCGGCACCCGGGATCGTGGCAGGCGTCGTGCTGTGCTTCGCGCGGGCGATCGGGGAATTCGGTGCGACGGCGCTGTTCGCAGGCAATCGACCGGGAGTCACCCAGACGATGCCGCTCGCGATCTAC
>NZ_QOAY01000093.1:3749-4052 GCF_003314775.1 Microbacterium sp. H6
TGGCGACCGGGGGCCGCACGATGACGGGAAGGGAGACCCGGGCCGAGGCACCGGGGCTGCGCGCACACATCGTGGTCGATCGCGAGCACTTCGCCGTCGACGTCGCTCTGCAGGTGGCGGTGGGGGAGACCATGGCCATCATGGGGCCCAGCGGCGCGGGCAAATCGACCCTGCTGCAGGCACTCGCGGGCCTCGAGCCGCTGAGCGCGGGAGAGATCGAGGTCGCCGGCCGGGTCGTCGACCGCGTCGCCTCACCACGGGTGCGGACGCCGCCGATGAACCGCGGCGTGGTGCTGCTCGGCC
>NZ_QOAY01000193.1:0-302 GCF_003314775.1 Microbacterium sp. H6
GCGCAGGCCCTGCAGACCCGCGCACGCGTGCGCGGTGGCACCAGCTCGTACGCCGAGGGGGCGGTCGACGCCGACGAGTCCTGCCGCCTGCTCGCCGAGCTGGGAGCGACCCGTGCACTCGGCGACGCCCATCTGCTCGCCGGCGCGCTCTGGGAGGACGCCGACGAGCCGGAGAAGGCCGTCTCGCGCTATCGCCTCGCCGCTCGCCTCGGCGGCGACGCGGGAGGCGACACGACCGGACTCGACTTCCGACTCGCCCGCGCAATGCTGCGGGTCGGTGATGCGGAGGAGGCCGCCGAGCT
>NZ_QOAY01000193.1:358-905 GCF_003314775.1 Microbacterium sp. H6
GAGATGTGCTGCAGCGCGAGGAGGAGGCCGACGTCCCCGCCGGTTCTCGAGCGATGACCGCTTCGATGCTCGCCCGCGCATTGAGTGCGGCCGGGGAATTCGGCCAGTCGGTGGGCGCCCACGGCTACGCCTCCGAGCTGTTCGGGCAGGCCGAGGAGCACGCCGACCAGGCGATGGCGATGACCGAGCAGGCGAAGATCCTCGCGCGTTTCGACGAGCACGACGATGCGATCGCCCTGCTCGAATCCGCGGCCGAGACCGTCCGACGCGCGCCGGACGCCGTCGGAGCGCTCACCGAGGTGCTGCACAGCCTCGGGCAGGCCTACGGTGGGCGCGGCGACGAGCGGGCGTTCGCTCTCTTCGACGAGGTCGCCGCCCTCGCACAGCAGCACGACGCCGGGTGGCTGCTCGCCGATGTCACCGATTCACGGGCACGCGCTCTGGCTGAGCTCGGACGCATCGACGAGGCCGTGTCGGCCGCGCTCACCGCGGCCGACGGCTTCGCTGCACTGGGAGACCTGGGGGCGGCCGGAAGCTCCGAGCTGTT
>NZ_QOAY01000235.1:0-817 GCF_003314775.1 Microbacterium sp. H6
GAGCGCCTCGGGCACCCTGACGATGGCCGTCCCCTCCCTCAGCTGCACGTGACTCGCGAACGCTCCGGTGAGGTCGCCGTGCGCGCCGACGCGATCGTGCCCGTACTTCCCCAGATCACGGCATTTCTGCGGCAGCCCCCGCAGGCAGCGATCGCAGCTCGCGCAGGATATGGTCACCGACCACACCACCCGATCGCCGATCCGCAGCGGAGTGCCGTCCACGGTGCGCGCGCCGGCGTCGCCGATGGCGATCACCCGTCCGACGCTCTCGTGTCCGAGCACCAGGGGCGTCGGAGCGGATCGTCGTCCCCGCACCGTGTGCACGTCGGATCCGCAGATCGTCGACATCTCGACCGCCACGAGCGCGTCCCCGTCCGCGAGAGCCACTCCCGGTACCGCGATCGTCTCGTGCGGGTGGCCTTCGCCGACCCAGACCATCGCGGTGGCCGCCGGGCGCAGCGCGACGTCTCGGCGGTGGCCGGGCGGACGGATCAGCAGCGTTCCCATGGAGCGATCCCTCAGGAGGTGGCGACGAGCGGCAGCAGCTCGCGCTGGACGAGCACATCCCGCAACGCGCTCACATCGCTCAGCACGGCATCGGCTCCGGCGGCGCTCAGCGCCGGACGATCGTGGGCGCCGGTGAGCACGCCCGCGACGAATCCGGCGCCGGCTCGACGACCCGACTCGACATCGCTGACGGTGTCGCCGACGACCGCGATCGACTGGACGGATGACGCCTGCGTGCGCAGCAGGGCCGCCAGCACGAGGTCGGGCGCCGGGCGTCCGCGTCCGGCGTCGATCGGCGACAGCGCGAGGT
>NZ_QOAY01000235.1:850-1229 GCF_003314775.1 Microbacterium sp. H6
ACGAGGTCTCGCCAGCCGAGTCCGTCGATCAGGGCGTCTCGGGTCACCGGGGCGAAGCCGGTGGTGAGCACGACCTTCAGCCCGGCGTCCTTCAATCCCTGGATCGCATCGGCGGCACCGGGGATCTCGGAGACGCCCTGCTCGGCGACGATCTCGGCGTACGCGCCCTCGAACGCGGCAGTGGCACGTGCCGCGGCCTCTGCGTCGCCGCCGGAGAGGTGCGTGAAGACGTCGATCTTCGACTGCCCCATGGTCACGCGCACGTAGTCGAGCGCCTCGTCCCACGGCATCCGGTCGGCGACGCCGGTGCGCTCGGCGGCGCGCTGGAAGGCCTGCTCCACGACGCCGTCGTCGAGCACCGTGGTCCCCGCCATGTCGA
>NZ_QOAY01000235.1:1253-3271 GCF_003314775.1 Microbacterium sp. H6
GCGAGTTCGAGAGGAGTGGTCATGATGTTCCTTCCATTGCTGCCGTCCACCCGAAGGCGGCGGCGAGGTTCTCTTCGGCGAGTCCGAGGCCCGTGGTCATCCCGATGCCGGTCGTCGCGGCGAGCACCAGCACACCGTCGTCGCCCCGGTCGATCAGGAACTCCTGCGGGCCCTTCGCGTACACGCCCTGCCAGCGCTCGATCACCCGCGGTGCGGGTGCGTCGAACAGCGCCTCGGCCTCGTCGAGGAACGCGGTGAATGCGGCCTCGGGCTGGAACGGCGCCGGGGAGAGCGCCGTGGCGTGCGAGTCCCCGATGATGAGCGTGCCGTCGGGGAGCTGCGTGTACATCTGGTTGAGGTCGATCGCTGCGAGATCGGGCCGCTCGGTGTGCAGACGCTCGCGCACCGCACGGGCCTCCGGTCCGTCCGCGAAGCGGCCGTAGCGCACGAGCGACCAGCCGGTGAGCAGGGGGGCCGCGAGCGGACGCGGGAACGACACGGCCGCCCGCATCATGTCGAGCGCGCACCGCACGACCCCGTGCCTTTCGGCGACCTCCGGGAGCAGCTGGTCGATGTCGTGATTCACGGCGACGACGACGCTCCCGCAGGCGATCGGCCCCCGAGTCGTGTCCACCCGCCCGGCCCCCACAGCGGTGACCGCGGTGCGGAAGCGGAATTCGACGCCGAGGGCGACCAGGTGGCGCACGATCGCGTCCGCCGCGGTGCGCGGATCCGTCTGCAGGTCGGTCTCGATGTGCGCGCCGCCGACGAGTCCCTCGGCGCGGAGCGGGGCCGACCGCAGGAGTTCCGAGGCTTCGAGCATGCGGATGCCTCCCTCACGGGATGCCGCCTCCAGCACGGCGAGCTCGTCGTCGTGTCTGGCGGCGACCAGCGTGCCCGACTCTCGCAGCCAGAATCCCGCATCCCGCGAGAGGCGCAGCCACAGGTCGCGCGAGAGATCGGCGTAGCGCCGCGCCTCGCCACCCTGCGCGCCGATGCAGAGGTGTCCGAAGTTGCGGATCGTCGCACCGACCGGCCCATCCGTGCGGTCGACGACGATCGCCCGCAGCCCACGCCGGACCGCCGCGTACGCCGCACCGAGGCCGACGATGCCGGAGCCGACGACGACCACATCCGCCGTGTCGAGAGCGCGATTCATCGGAACACCTTCCGCATCCACATGGCGAGACCTTCGACCACGAGCACCGTGGCGAGGATCATCAGCACGATGGCCGTCACGGTCTCGTAGCGGGACCCCTGGCTGGCGTTGAGCAGGTAGTAGCCGACCCCGCCACCGCCGACGATGCCGAGGATCGTCGCCGCACGGATGTTCGTGTCGAGCATGTAGAAGCTGTGGCCGATGAGCGCCTGCATGCCCTGCGGCACGGTCGCCGAGGTGTAGGTCTGCAGGCGTGTCGCACCGACGGCGCGCAGTGCGCGTTCCGGTCCGCGATCCACCTCCTCGAACGAGTCGGCGATGAGCTTGCCGAGCAGTCCGATGCCGCCGATCGCGAGGGCGATGACACCCGCCTGCGCACCGAGTCCGGTGATGACGACGAGCACGATCGCGAGGATCAGCTCCGGGATGCCGCGGATGCCCACGAGCAGGAGCCGTGCGGTCCCCCGCGCTCCCGAGCTCGGAGCGACGTTGCGGGCCGCGAGCGAGCCGAGCAGCAGCGACGGGAGCAGGGTGAGCACGGTCGCGGCCAGGGCGATCGCGACCGTCTCCCGCATCGCCTGGAACATGGCGCTCGCGTCGTAGTTGCCGAACGAGGGCGGCCAGAAGCGCGCCGCGACCTCGGGCAGCTTGGCCCAGAATGTGATGAGGTCCATCCAGTTGATCTGGCTGACCAGCACGCTTCCGATCACCACGAGCACGGCGACGACGCCGGCGATGGTGTGCCGGATGCGCTGCGCGGTCCAGGGGCGACGCACGGCGGTCTCCGGGCTGGCCGCCCAGGCGGGGCGCTCGACCTGGGTGGATGCGGCGTGCGCACCGAGGCGCGGATGCAGGATCC
>NZ_QOAY01000235.1:3314-12591 GCF_003314775.1 Microbacterium sp. H6
GATCCACGAGCGGGTGTGCTTCTGCTCGCCGAGCATCGCTCCGCGGACCATGCTCGAGACGATCTCCATCGCGACGCACAGGATGAAGATCACCAGTGCGATGCCGAGGCCCTTGCCGTAGTTGAGCGACTTGAACGCGTAGGACATCTCGAGGCCGAGGCCGGCGACGCCGACGTAGCCGAGCACCACACTGCCGCGCAGGTTGATGTCGTTGCGGTGCAGCACGGTGGCCACCCAGCTGGGCAGTACCTGCGGCAGGATGCCCGACGTGAACTCCTGCATCTTCGAGCCGCCAGCGGCACGGACGGCGAGACGCGGCCCTTCGTCGATCTGCTCGATCGCATCGGCGAACATCTTCGAGATCATGCCGATCGAGTGGATGCCGATGGCGAGGATGCCGGGAAGCGTGCCGAGAGAGAACATCAGCACGAACGCCATCGCGAGGACGACGTCGGGCAGGGCGCGGGTGAGGACGCCGATGAAGCGCGCGGCCGCGCGCCAACCGTTGCCTGGAGTGGTGTTGGATGCGGCGAGATAGGCGATCGGCACCGACAGCACGGCAGCGAGGAGGGTGCCGACGAGCACCAGGCCAACGGTGAGGGCGATCAGCCAGGCGAGGTCGCCGGGCGCCGGGAACGTGAGTCCCCCGACACGGGCCATGAAGTTCTCGGCGTTGCCCCAGCTCTGCACCATCGCCGGGATCGAGATGTCGACGTCGCGGACGGCGAGGATGCCGAGCACCACGAGCGCGACCAGGGTGAGCGATGCCGCGATCCGCTCGGGCGAGATCGGGCGCTTCGGAGCGCGCTCGGCGACCGTCTGCCCGCCGTCCCGAGGCACCGGCCCACCGCCGCGGGTGGCTGCATCCGTCGCGGAGTCGAGGGCCGTCATGATGCGGCCACCTGCGCAGCCGCCTCCACGAGCTCCTCGGCCACGGCGCGGATCTCGGCGGTCGTGGGGGCGACACGGCCGTAGATCTCCATGACCTCGGCCTTGGTGAGGTCACCGGTCGGGGTGTCGAGCACCACTTCGCCGTGACGCAGCCCGACGATGCGGTCGGCCCACGAGATCGCGAGGTCGACCTGGTGCAGGCTGCAGACGACCGTGAGTCCTTCGTCGGCGGCGATCTCGCGGATCAGCGCCATGACCTGTTCGCTCGACTCGGGGTCGAGAGAGGCGACCGGCTCGTCGGCGAGCAGGATCGCGGGCTTCTGCATGAGAGCGCGAGCGATGGCCACACGCTGCTGCTGTCCGCCCGAGAGGGTGTCGCTGCGCTGGTAGGCGCGGTCGAGGAGCCCGACGCGGTCGAGGTGCTCGAGCGCGGTGAGCTTTGCCGCCCGCGAGTAGCCCCAGAGACCGAGACGCGGCCCGCGCACACCCGACAGAGAGCCGGTGAGCACGTTCTCGAGCACGGTGAGAGAGGGAACCAGCTCGAACTGCTGGAAGATGAAGCCCACGCGGCTGCGGAGGTCGCGCAGCGCCCTCCCCTTCAGCGACGGGACCTGGGCGCCCAGCACCTCAACAGAGCCCGCGGTGGGGATCTCGAGGCCGTCGAGGTGGCGCAGCAGGGTCGACTTCCCCGAGCCGGAGAGGCCCAGGAGCACGACGATCTCTCCGCGGGACACCTCGAGCGAGGCATCCTTCAGCGCGGTGGTCGTCCCGAAGGTCTTCGTCACGCCGTCGAGGCGGATGAGGGCGTCGGATGCCGAGGCGGTCATGTCGTAGCTCCTGTGTTGTCGTGAGTCGTGCGGTGGTGCCCTCCGTCTCGTCCGGGTGAGGCGGACGAGACGGAGGGCGCCGGGTGAAGCGAAAGGTCAGGCCGGGCTCAGCCCTGGCACTGCTCCGCTTCGGTCTCCTTGCAGATGTCGCGGATCAGGTCGTAGTACGCGTCGTCGACCGGCTTCGTGGCGTAGAAGACGCTGCGGAACGCGTCGGTGTCCGCACCGTCGATGCCGGCGGCGATGATGTCGTCGATCGTGATCTCGGAGAGGCCGTCGATGAGCTTCTTCGAGACGTCGTCGGGCAGCGTGGACGAGTAGACCAGCGGCGCGCCGGGAACCATGGTCTCGTCGACGACCTTCACCTTGTCCGACTTCTCGACCTCGGAGTCCTCGGCAAAGCCCGCCTCGCACTCCACGCCCTCGCCGACCTTGGTGACGCTGACGTCGTGCTTGCCCGCGAAGACCGGCGTGATGTCGGTCTTGGGGTCGATGCCGGCCTTCAGCAGGTTGTAGGACGGGAACAGGTAGCCCGAGGTGGAGGACGGGTCGACGAAGCAGACCTTCTTGCCCTTGAAGTCATCGATGCTCTTGATGTCGCTGCCCGCGGGGACGATCGCCTGCGAGAAGTAGCCGGGCTCCTGGCCCTCTTCCGTGACGATCGAGGAGATCGGGGTGAGCTTGGCGCCGTTGTTCGTGGCGGTGACGTACGTGAAGCCGGAGAACGACGCGACGTCGACCTTGCCGGCGACGGCGGCTTCGATCAGTGCGGCATAGTCGGTCGACTCGTGGTATTCGACCGTCTTGCCGGTGATCTCGGCGATGTAGTCCATGAGCGGCTGGTAGTTGGTCTCGGTGTCGACGGAGTCGGGCACGACACCGAAGACCAGGGTGTTCTCGTCGACCGCGAATCCGCTGGCGGAAGACGACTCGTCGGCGCCGGGAGTGCCGGCGGCGTCCGCCGAGCCGGAACAGGCGGCGAGGCCGAGGGCGAGGAGCGCGACGCCGGCGAGGGCGGGGAGAGCGCGAAGCTTCATGAGGACCTTTCAGGGTGTGAG
Source organism: Microbacterium sp. H6 (assembly GCF_003314775.1). Classification (NCBI taxonomy): domain Bacteria; kingdom Bacillati; phylum Actinomycetota; class Actinomycetes; order Micrococcales; family Microbacteriaceae; genus Microbacterium; species Microbacterium sp. H6. Next base: position 6,091 of record NZ_QOAY01000235.1, read on the forward strand.
GGGTGATCCACGGAAGACTCTGGCAGGTGATGAGCGCAGATATGTACCTAACTCGGAAGAGTTCAGGCCGCGTTTACCGGGGATTCGCCTGAGTGAACACTCCCGGAACGAGGCAACGCCGTTCGGGCGGACCAAGTAATGTACCTATGTGGCCGAAGCTGTGTACACCCAGATCGCCGACGACCTGCGCGCCCAGATCGCCGCGGGTGCCCTGCGCCCCGGGGATGACGTACCCACCGAAGCGGAGCTCGCGGAGAGATGGCACACATCGCGGGGGCCGATCCGCAACGCCCTGGCCGCGCTCCGTGGCGAAGGCCTGATCGAGACCAGTCGCGGTCGGCCGGCGCGGGTCGTCGCCAGGAAGGCGAGCCAGGCGGTCGACATGTCGGTGCCGTTCACCCGCTGGGCCCGCGAGCTGGGCGTCACGCCGGGGGCCGAGACGCAGGAGCTGAGCCTGAGACGCGCCGGAGAGCTCGGAGCGGCACTCGGCGTCGACGCCGGGGACACGATCGTGAGCGTGGTCAGGCTGCGCCTGCTCGACGGGCGCCCCACCATGCTGGAGCGGCTCAACTACACCGAGGTCGCGGGCCGGAGGCTGTTCGAGGTGGATCTGGACGAGGTGTCGATCACGGAGTACCTCTCGTCGGTCGGGCACCCCATCGTCACTCTGCAGCACGTGATCGACGCCGTGGCCGCTGACGACCAGGACGCGGAGTTGCTGCGCGTGCCGCGCGGGACGCCCATCCTGCGTCTCACCCGCACCTCGCGTGACGCGGAGGGGCGGATCTTCGAGGCCTCGGAGGACCGGTACCTGAGCGAGGTCGTGCGGTTCACCGTCGCCGCATCGGGGATCTCCACCGATGGCCACTACATGCGCGCAGTGGGCGGGTAGTCGCGCGGTACGGAGCGTCGCGCGGAAGGCCCGGAAGACAGCCGTTAACGCAGAAGGCGATCGCGAGCGCGCAAAGTGTTTCAGAAGCCAGAAAGACCGCGCTCGCGATCGCAGCGCTGGGGACGCTTTATCTGGGGAACCCTCAGGATATGGCGGACTGCAACTCGTTCCACAGTGTCGAACGTCGAGACCTCGCTAGACCTTCGTCTAGGTTCTCGCGGAGCGTGGAGAGGGTGCTCACACACTCTAGGGCATCAGACGACCGGAAGTCGGGCCGACACGACCCAGAACCCGTCGACTTCGCCGGCGCTGAACTCGCCACTCGCTCCCATCACGCGCTCCGCCATCCGGCCGAGTCCTGTTCGACTCGACGAGAGTTCACGGCGCGGGGTCGTGGGGAGGGGGCTGCGCAGCGTGAGGTGCGCGACATCGTCGTCCACGGCGAGGTCGATCAGCACCTCGCCGGGGCCTGCGTATTTGAGGATGTTGGTGGCGGACTCGCGCACGATGCGCGCGAGGACGATCTCGACGGCACGCGGGATACGCTCGTCGCTGGGATCGCCCACGCGGGCCACGGAGTGGCCCGCCGCTTCGAACTCGCTCTGCGCCTCGTCGACGGCATCGGCGAGGTCGCCCGTCTGCACGCTCGACGACTGCGGACCGTCGTCGGCGAGCTCGATCACGAAACGGAGATCGGTCATGGCCTTGCGAGCGGCGACGCGGATCGCCTCTCGAGAGTCGGTGCTCATCTCGGGGTCTTCGAGCATCTGCACGTGCAGCGACACCACCGTGAGGTGGTGCGCGATGCTGTCGTGCAGCTCACCGGCGATCCAACGTCGCTCGGCGAGCACTGCCTGTCGTTCTTGTTCAGCCCGCGCCTCGAGCTCGCGTTCGAGGCGACTGCCACGGGCGAACGCCAGCCGCAGAGCGAACCCGACGGCTCCCGCCACGGTGGCGAAGACGAGATAGAGACCGACGTTGACGGTGACGCCCGGCTCGGCGGCGAACGGGACGATCGCCGCGGCGACCAGGAATCCGCCGGTGTAGGAGAGGATCAGTGACGTCCACCCCAGCCTCATGACCAGGCCGGCCGCGACAGCGGCGGCGGTCAGAACCTGGAGCTCTGATCCGGGGATGAAGGAGAGCGCGAACACGACGCCGAGAGCGCATGTCGCGAGGAGCGGCTTCCAGAGGTAGAGCGCGAACACTGACGTGGTCGCGATGCTCACCAGAAGAGCTGCCGGGTTCACACCCGGAGTGGTGAAGAAGCCGATGAGATCTGCGGCAACGGTGATAGCGAGGATCGCCAGCACGACGATGCGCTCGATCGCGCTGAGCTTCTCGCCTCGGGCCAGGCGGAGAGTGTCCGCGGTTTTCCGGTTCGAGTGGTCGAAGGCCATGCTTCACTATCTCCTATTTGCCAACTATTCTAGTTGTGGAGACCAAAGAACTTGCCAACCTGCTGCCAGAAAGTCATAACGTTCACCTCCAGTTTGTAGTCGTTCGTCGATGTCTGTATTCATCTTCTCGGCGACAGGAGCGGCGCACATCTGTCTCAGGTCTAGACCTTTTTGGCCAAAGGTCTACATGACGTCCATCAGGCGCCCGCGCCGTTAGGCTTCCCCCTATGCAGGAAATCCGTGTCGTGATCGTCGATGACGATCCCCTCGTCCGTTCGGCGTTGTCGCACTTCGTTTCACGCGACCCGGAGATCAGCGTGATCGCGCAGGCAGAGGACGGTCTCGAGGCGATCTCCACTGTCGAGCGCGAACAGCCCGACGTCGTGATGATGGACGTGCAGATGCCCGAGATGGACGGCATCGAGGCGACGGGTGTCATCGCCGAGCGATGGCCGCACGTGCGCGTGCTCGCTGTCACCACGCTCGACGGCAGCGACACGGTGCTCCCCATGCTGAGCGCCGGCGCTTCCGGCTACCTGCTCAAGGACTCCAGCGCGGAGGACATCGTCACCGGTGTGCGCGAGGTGCACAGCGGGGCCAGCTCGCTGTCGCCGCGGATCGCTTCGATGCTGATCAAGCACGTCCGCGATTCGACGCCCGTCGCCGCCGACGCCGCCGCGCTCGAACCGCTCACCGAGCGCGAGGTCGAGGTGCTGAACTGCCTCGCGCAGGGGATGTCGAACGCAGAGATCGCGAAGGCACTCATCGTCTCCGAGGGGACGGTGAAGGCACACCTCGGGCGCATGATGTCGAAGTGGCACCTGCGCGACCGCGTGCAGATCCTCGTGACGGCCGCACACGCCGGACTCGTCAGCTTCCGCTGATCACCCACCGCGTTTCAGCGCTATCACGCAGCTGCGGTCTCGCGCTGCCGCGGAACACGCCAGCGACGCTCGGGATCCCACCATGCCGGGCCGCGGACCTGCGGGGTACCTCCCGCCATCCGGATCTCCCACCCCGATCGGTTCAGTGAACGGTGATGCCACCAGCACAGGGGCACGCCGTTGTCCGTATCGGTCGGCCCTCCCCTGGCGTGCTCGACGACGTGGTGGATCTCGCACCATGACGCCGGCACATGGCACCCGGGGATCAGACACTCTCCATCGCGAGCGATGATCGCGCGCCGCTGGTGAACCGTGAACACCCGATCAGTGACGGTCGTGCCGACGATCCGACCGTCGTCGAACAGCACCCGCTGAATGGCGCCCGTGCACGCGGCCTGGGTCGCGACCCCGATCGGCACCGGCGACTGCGAGCCGGCCACGGTCGCCCACCCGGAGCCCGAGACGAGGTCGTCCGCGTCGGCGTGCACCACGAGCGTCGGGGATGCTCCGGCCAGTCGGGGCATGTCTTCGTGACGCGCGGCGATCGCCAGTGCTGCCGCCATGGCGTCGTGCCGCTTCTGCGCGGCGGTGCGCTGTTCGATCACGTTGCGCGGGTCGGAGTTCCACGGATCGGCGTCGGCGACGTCTGCACCGGACTCGGCTCCATCGCCCGATCGCTCGCTCTCCGACCGGAAGGACACGCCCGGCTCTGGCGGGCCATCGGTCTTCGGATTGTTCTGAGCGTCGATGATGAGCTGCAGCTGAGCGGCCACGTCGGGAAGGAGGTTGCCCCGGAGCGGATGCACCCCGTTGCGCAGGCGTCCGATGGTGAGGAATCTCCGATTCCGCGCCTTCGCGTCCGTCGGTTCGGCACCATCCGGATCGAGCAGCTGCGCGAGCAGCATCGCGTACTGCCGGAGGTCGTCAGGGGTGGCGGGCGGCCCTCCACCTTCGGTACCCCCGTCCGCCTCGGGGAGTCCGCGTGCCAGATCGGCCAGCGCAGCATCGGCCGCCACCCGTTCCTCCGACCCGATCCGATCGCCGGCCTGCAGGACCGGCCCGGACGCCGCGAGCACACCGGCCACCCCGATCACGCCGTCGAGCATCGCCTCGCGGATCGCGGGGAAGCGCGCCGGGAGCCGCTCCCCCGTCGTCAGCGCCATCTCGCGCCGAACCGCCTCGGCCGCCTTCACCACCCGAGACGCTCCGGGTGCATCCACCCGCAGCACCCGCTGCAGGAGCTCGTTCATCGATCGGCATCCGGTCGCCTCGGCGAAGCGGGGCTCGGCTGAGGCGGTCGTCTCCACAACGATGGCCTCCACGCGACGAAGCGCCTCGCCAGCGCCGCGGAGCACATCCAGTCGCGCGGCATCGTCGAGTCCGGCGAGCTGTGCGGCGGACAGCACGGCGTCGAGGTCGGCGACGACCCGATCCATAGCTTCCGCGAGGGGGTTCATACGTCCATCCCACACCCCACCACCGACATTGCAGGGTCGGAACAGTCCCGCTCAGAGCTACTTTCCTGGCATTCCGGAATACGCTCGACACCACCCGTCGATCCCGCGTTCAACGGCTCACACGGCGAGGAGGACGATCCCGGTCACCACGACGAGGGATGCCGCGATCCGCCAGCCCCCGCGCGACTCCCGCAGCACGAACACCCCGAACAGACTCACCAGCACCACGCTGACCTCGCGGAGGGGCGCCACCAGCGCCACCGGGGCGATCTGGATCGCGGTCAGCACCAGGATGTACGACAGCGGTGACAGGGCGCCGAACGCGAGGATGCGGCGCCACTGCGTGCGCCAGAGCGCCCCGACCGCGTCCCAGCGCCGACGCACCGCGATCGAGTAGAACGGCACCTGCAACAGCGTCGTGCCCACCATGAAGGCGACCGGCGAGAGGTTCCACGTGCGCACCGCGTGCGCATCCCAGATCGTGTAGACGGCGATCGCGACGCCGGTGAGCACGCCGAAGACGATGCCGGGATCCATCCGCCGGGTGCCGGATCCTCTGCCCCGGTCGACGAGTCCGATGGCGACGACGCCTGCGATCACGGCCGCCACCCCGATCAGCGCGAGCACCGACGGGCGCTCGCCCAGCAGCAGCACGGCCACGATCACCGAGAGGAAGGGTCCGGTGCCGCGGGCCGTCGCGTACACCGTGGAGAGGTTGCCCTCGCGATAGCCGCGCTGGAGCACCGCCATGTAGCCGACGTGGAGCACCGACGAGACGACGACACCGAGGGCGAACGACCACAGATCGTCGGTGCCGAGACCTCCCGTGAACGGCACCGCGCCGATCCAGACCACGGTGCTGGCGACGGCGCCCCACCACAGGAACGGCGCGCCCGCTCTGCTGATGCCGTGCGCGATGATGTTCCACGCCGCGTGGGCGATGGCCGCACCGAAGACGAGGACGAAGGCGAGAGGAGACAAAACAGACCCTTCCGTCCGGCGCACGGCGCGACGAACAGGGTCCTCCGGGCTTTTGTCCTGTCAGATGACGGCTCTCCTGCGGAGGAGAGCCGTGGCGCCGCTCGGACCAGACGGGCGCGAACCCCGGAACCCTAGGCGCTATCGGGACCACCCTAACCCGCCGGGATGAACGGCCGGGAAACAGCGCGGGCGCGGGCCGCCGTCGTGGAGGACGCACGGAGACCCCGACTACGCTCGAAGGACCGCGCTCTCCAGGAAGGTCACGACATGCCCGTCACCCCCGCCGCTCTCGCCCACGCCGAGGACCTCGCCGATTTCGTCGCCACCTCCCCGTCGAGCTACCACGCGGCGGCGGAAGTCGCCCGACGGCTCGAGGCTGCGGGCTTCCACCGGCTGCACGAGGAGGACGCCTGGCCGACGACCGGTGGACGCTTCGTCGTCGTGCGCGACGGGGCGGCGATCGCCTGGGTCGTCCCCGAGGATGCTGCGGCCACGACGCCCGTGCAGATCTTCGGCGCGCACACCGACTCCCCGGGCTTCAAGCTCAAGCCGCAGCCGACGACCGGCTCACGGGGCTGGCTGCAGGCCGCCGTCGAGGTGTACGGCGGACCGCTGCTGAACTCCTGGCTCGACCGCGAGCTGCGCCTCGCCGGGCGACTGGCACTGGCCGACGGCCGTGTCGTGCTGGCGGACACCGGAGCTCTGCTGCGTCTGCCGCAGCTGGCGATCCACCTCGACCGCGGTGTGAACAACGGCCTCGCCCTCGACAAGCAGACCGAGACCCAGCCGGTGTGGGGACTCGGCGACCCGACCGAGGCCGACATCCTCGCCGAGCTCGCCTCCTCCGCCGGCGTCTCGGCCTCCGACGTCCGCGGCTACGACGTGGT
>NZ_QOAY01000268.1:0-305 GCF_003314775.1 Microbacterium sp. H6
CGACGCGTTCTGGCACACCGCGTTCGGGCGTGACGCGGTGCTCTGGTCGCCCCCGCACCTGCTGTCGGTGATCGGCACCCTGTGCGTGCTGATCGGCCTGCTCACCGGCACCGACCGGCACGTGCCCGCCCCGCCGCGGATCGCCCTGGCCGCAGGCGTGCTGGGGGCGGCGCTGATCATCGTGATGGAATACGACACCGACGTGCCCCAGTTCACCGAGACCCTGTACCTCCCGCTGCTGCTGGCGACCACGCTCGGCGCGGCATGGGTGATCACCACCCTGGTCCCCGGCCGCACCCGCCTTG
>NZ_QOAY01000268.1:476-2519 GCF_003314775.1 Microbacterium sp. H6
CTCCGGGACCGGGATCAGCAGCGTCCCACCCACCCCCGTCGCCTGGTCCGCCGTCGGCACCACCACGGTGATCATCGTCAGCATGATCGCCCTCACCGTGCGGCCGGGGACTCGCCTCCGATCCGGCGGCGCGGCCGCGGCCCTCACCCTTCTGCTGGTCGCCCTCGCCCCGCCCCCACCCGCGCAGGCGCACGACCCCGGCCAGGGCACCGCCTACGGCACCGCACAGATGACCGTCACCGGCGACGGCACCGGGCAGCTGACCGTCACCATCACCGGCATCCGCCTCACCGACGACACCGACCTCACCCCGTCCCGTCTGGTCGCCCGCCGCACCGGAGAGGACCTCACCGCGCCGCTGCGCGCACAACCCGGCACCCCGCCTCCCGGTACCTTCACCGGGGAACTGGCACTGCCGTCACCGGGGCTGTGGTTCGTGTACGCCCAGTTCGCCACCGGCGAACGCACCCTCGAGGTGTGGGTGCCCGTCGATCAGCAACTCACCGGCCCGCAGAGCCAGCAGCGCAACCTCTACCAGCCCGTCACCGCCCTCACCCCGTCACCGGGGCAGATCATCCTCGGCGCCGTGCTCCTCGCCGTCTCGACGGCACTCACGGTCGCCGCGGCCGTCACCGTCGCCCGCCGCCGACGCGTCCTCCCTCCCGCGACCACCTGACCACGGCGAGGTCACCGCGCCCCGTTGCGGGCGGGCGGGCGATCTCGGCCTCCGGCAACCGAAACGGTCGGGCACGATGAGCTGGGCACCCCTGGCATCCGCCTGCTGTGCTGCCGGAGGGCGCGGACGTGACTCGACGCGGCAACGGCGACCACAACGGCGGCGGTTCTTCGGTTCGTGGGGTTATTCGGTGACGTTGATGATCATGGTCAGGCCGCCAGCGCCGTCGGTTTCGACGTTGTTGTTGGTGGTGTGGTGGTTGATGTGGCAGTGGATGAGCCACTGGCCGGGCTCGAGCGCGTTCCAGAGCACGTCGTAGCGTTGTCCCGGCCCGACGTTGATCGTGTCGGCCTGGAACTGCTGCGCCGTGGTGAGGGCCGCCCCGTCGCGGGCGACGACGGTGAACGGGCCGCCGTGGATGTGCATCGGGTGGATGTCGTTGGTGTTCGAGCCGATGAACCGCACCCGGAGGGTCTCCCCCACCTTCATGTCGATGGTCTCGGTGGCCGGGTACGCCTTCCCGTTGATGGTGAAGTAGTTCGGCATGCCCCCTTCCATCGGCATCGCCGGATAGGTCAGCCCCTCCCGGGACAGCCACTCCTGCAGCTGGATCGTGTACTCGCGATCGGCAGGCGGCTGCAGGCCAGGGTCGGCGGGGTCGATGATCAGCGCCCCGTACAGGCCGAGGGCCTGCTGCCGGTCGGCGTGATCGTGGGAGTGGTAGAAGAACGTGCCCCACTGCTTCACCGTGTACTCGTACCGGTAGGTGTCGCCGGGTTGGATGGGATCCTGGGTGATCCCGGCGGGCCCGTCCATCTCGTTGGGCACGTCCAGGCCGTGCCAGTGCACGGTCGTGGACTCGTCGAGCTCGTTGGTCACGTCGATGCGGATCCGGTCGCCCTGGGTGACCTGCAGCCGAGGCCCCGGGATCTGCCCGTTGTACGCGTACGCGTCGACGGTGACGCCGGGGAGGATCTCCCAGCGGATCTGCGACACGGTCAGCTCGAACACCCTCACCCCGTCCTCGACGCGGGCAGGTTCCAGCACCTCATCACCGCGGGTGTCCACGTCGTACGCGGCGGTCGCGGCCCGCGGGTCGACGGCGGCCATGTCCCGCATCGCCTCGGCGGGGGTGTCACGGGTCATGATCATCCCGGGCGGCATGATCAGCCCACCGACGTCGTGCGCGCTGAGAGTCATGTTGACGGCGTTCGCGGGGGCGACCATCCCGACCACGAGCGCGATCGCGGAGAACGCGCCGACCACGGTCAGCTGCGGCACGGTCACCGCTCCGGCGCCAGAAGGCTGGTGCGCCTCATGCCCCGACCCCGGCGACGACGCACCGCCCGCCGCCTGGTCGTGGCCGG
>NZ_QOAY01000002.1:0-2670 GCF_003314775.1 Microbacterium sp. H6
ATGAGTGCGGCGAGACCGGCGAGCAGCGGGATGGCGATGGCGGCTGCGATGATGACGGTGTTCAGCAGCGCGGCCTGGCGCTCGGCGCCCTCGGCGTCCTTCGCCGCCTGGAGTGCCGCCTGCGCCGCCTCGGAACTGGTCTGGTTGAAGGCGACGAGCTCGACGGCGATCGAGTCGCCGCGGTCGGTGTCGATCCCTGCGGCGGTCTCGACGAGGTCGCTCAGCTGCGCGGTGCTCAGGTCGCCGCCCGCACCGGCGTCGACGGCCACGGACACCGACTGCCGCAGCAGCGAGCCGGCGGGTGTCGAGGTGCTCTGCGTGCTCTTGTTGACCGCGTTGGTCTTCGAGGTCTCCGTCGACTCGGAGGTGCCGTCGCCCCCGGCCGAGGGGACCGCGATGTTGTCGGGGCCCAGCACGCCGGCGTTCGAGCTCGAGCCGTTCTGCGTGTCGGTCCTGGTCTGCTCTGTCAACGGGGGCGCGCCCTCGGCGGGCGTGTAGGTCTCCTCGACGCGCTCGTTGACGGAGTGGTCGATCTCGGCGACCACGGTCACCTTGGCGTTGCCGGGGCCGACGACCGTGTCGAGCATCTGCTGCACGTTCGCGGTCACCCGTGCTTCGTAGTCGCTGGCCTGCTGGTCGATGCCGCCGGTCGTGCCGACGCCGGCGGCCGAGAGGGTCTGGCCGCTCTGATCCACCACGGCCACGTTCTCCGGCTTCATGCCGCTGACCGCGGCCGAGGTCAGATGCACGATCGCCTCGACCTGCTTCGGGGAGAGCGTCGAGTTGCCCGAGGTCTCCACGAACACGGAAGCCGTGGGGTCGACGGTCTCGGAGACGAACACGCTCTCCTCGGGGATGGCGAGCTGCACCGACGCGGCCGTCACGCCCTTGATCGAGGAGATGGTGGCGGCGAGCTCGCCCTCGATCGCGCGCTTGAAGGTCACCGACTGCTGGAACTCGCTCGTCGTGACGCCCATCTTGTCCAACAGCGAGTACCCGCCGGAGCTCGCGCCGGGAAGACCGGCGGACGCTGCGGCCAGGCGCTGGTCGTACACGTCCTTCTCGGGCACGAGCACCGTCGCTCCGCCGTCCGCCAGTTCGTACGGCACCGACGACGAGCGCAGCTGCTCGACCACGGCGTTCGCGTCGGAGGCGCTCATGCCGGAGAACAGTGGGGTGTAGGTCGGGCGGGTGAGCCAGCTGGAGAGCGCGACGATCCCGAGGGCGAGCACGGCGACGCCGATGATCGCGATCGTGCGCTGCGCGAGCGAGAAGCCCGCGATCACGCGCCCGATCCGCTGGAACACGTTGGTGACGGCCTGGGGCATCAGGCTTGCATCCGCATGATCTCGTTGAACGCGTCGACGCCCTTGTTGCGCACGGCGGCTACGAGCTCGAGGGTGACGGCGGCCCTCGACGACGCGATCATCGCCGAGTGGATGTCATCGAGGTCTCCGGTCACCGCGGCGACCTTGAGCTTGTCCGACTCCGACTGCAGCGTGCGCAGCTCGTCGATGGCGCCGGTGACACTGTTCGCGAACGCCGTGTCGTCGGTGGCCTTCGCGGGGGCGACGGCGGGAGGGGCGAGCGTGAAACTCGAGGAGATGGCTTCGATGCCGGGGAGTGCGGCCATCAGCTGCGTCCGATCTGCAGGGCGGATTCGTAGGAGTTGCGGGCGCGGTCGACGATGGCGGCGCTCGCCTGGTAGCCGCGCTGCGCGAGGATCAGCTGGCTCATCTGGTCGCCGAGGTCGATGTCCGGATAGCGCACGTAGCCGTCTGCGTCGGCGAGCGGGTGGTCGGGCTGGTGCACCAGACGTCCCTGTGCACTGCCCTGGGCGGTGCCGGCGACGTACACGCCGGGGGACTGGTCGCTCGTCTGGGCGAGGATGTACCGTGCGCGGAATGCCGCACCGTTGCTGGGAGCGGCGGTGTTGATGTTGGCGATGTTGTCGCTGATGGCGTCGAGCCACTTGCGGTGCACGGTCAGGCCGGTGCCGGCGATGCCGATCGCGTCGAAGGTCATGAGGTCCTCATCGCGGTGCGCATCGATGTGAACGAGCCGTTCACGGCCTGCGTGGCGAACTGGTAGCGCAGCATCGTGTCGATGCTGGAAAGGGTCTCGGTATCGAGGTTGACGTTGTTGCCGTTGAGGCGCGTGGGCTCGAGCGAGGTGCCGACCGTCGCCCCGACCCGTCCATCACCCGCATCGATCGACCGGGCGAGAGCCTGCTCGAACTGCACGCGCTTGGCGTGATAGTTCGGGGTGTTGATGTTGGCGATGTTGTCGGAGATCGCGCGCTGGCGCTGCGCGAGGCCGTCGAGCGCGCTCGTCAGCGCGTTCATGGTCACAGAATCGAACACGAAACCGGCTCCCCGTGTGTGGGTGGTATGGCCGATCCATGGCCGAAAATTGCGAGCCATCCGTGCTCTCCCTGCTCTATCGGCAGGGTTCAGCGCGACGTTAGGGAGCGAGCTCACCCATCGACGTCGAGGTAGGCAGGCTCCTCCGGCCGACGGGTGCTGGGGATGCGGCTCACGGCGCCGAGATGCCGGCGCATGCCGTCGAGGTCGGAGCGGGCACGGTCCATCGCTGAGCGCTGGAGGTCGATCACCCGCCGGGCGCGGTCAGCGAGCTCGGCGGGAAGCGGCGTGCTCGGCGGCGTCCACG
>NZ_QOAY01000312.1:0-6725 GCF_003314775.1 Microbacterium sp. H6
AGCCCGGCGAACAGTGCGGGCACCGCGACGCTGAGGTCGGCCGCCATCGCCCGTTCGGCGGAAGGCAGGATCGCCGGCAGGAAGGCGGCCGTGACGCCGAGTCCCGCGAAGGCGGTGAACAGCCCGGCCCGTGCGCGTCGGGCGTCGTCGATCACGCCCCGGTCGTCCGCACGCGGTGCACGGCGGCGAAGGTGTCGCGCAGCGCCTCCATCGAGCGATCGTAGTTCGACTGGGCGACACCGATGAAGATGCAGTCGACCACCATCAGCTGGGCGATCCTGCTGCCGAGAGCTCCGGAGCGGAAGCCGGTCTCGCGCGCGGCGGTCGTGAGCACGATGTCGGCCTGATCGGCCAGCGGAGCGCCGGCGTGGTTGGTGATCGCGATGGTGGTCGCTCCCGCCTGACGGGCCAGCAGCAGGAACTCGATGGTGTCGGTCGTGGCACCGGTGTGGGAGACCGCGATCGCGACGTTGCCCGGCCCGAGCGTCGCCGCCGAGGTCCAGGCGGCATGCGGGTCAGACCACTCCAGAGCGGTGCGCCCGATGCGGGTGAGCTTGCGCTGCAGGTCGAGCCCCACGATGGAGCTGGCGCCGACACCGAAGATGTCGACCCTGGTCGACGAGGTGATGGCGTCGACGGATGCGCGCAGCGATTCGGTGTCGAGCACCTTGGCGGTGTCGGCGAGGGAGAGGGTCTCGGCGAGAGAGACCTTCGCGACGATGTCGGTCAGGGTGTCGTTGCGATCGATGTCTCCGGAGACGGCGGGCAGCGCGGCCGTGTCGAAGGTCTCGCGCTCGACGTCGCGCAGCACGTGATTGCGGAGTTCCCGCACGTGCTCGTAGCCGAGGCGCTTGCAGAACCGGACGACCGAGGTGGTGGACGTGTCGCAGCGCTGGGCGAGCTCGGCGACCGAGAGGCCCGCGGTTCCCGCGGGGTCGGAGAGGAAGAGATCGGCGATGCGCTGCTCGCTCGGACGCAACTCGGGGCGGATCGCCCGCATGCGGACGAGCACGGGGTGTGCGCCGGCTTCGTCGCGGGCGGCTTCATGAGGCATGGGGTCTCCGATCACTGTTCATAACAGTAGAGGAACTTCTGTTACATCTGTAGTGACGTTCGTGTACTTTTGGTACCAACCAAGACCGACGACGTTCACGGGGCGGCAGGCAACAGCGCCTGACCCGACGCCACGGCGGCCGTCACACTCAGGAGGATCCAGCAATGAGCACAGCACGCTGGGCGTCACTCGGCGCTCTCACGGCGACGGGCCTCGCCTTCGCCCTCGTCATCACCGGGTGCTCCGCACCCGCATCCGACCCGAAGCCCTCAGAAGGCGCTGCCGGAGGCGACCTCGTCATCGGCGTCACCAGCGACCCCGACACCCTGTTCCCCTGGAAAGCCACCCAGTTCCAGGCCGTCAACGTGCTGCAGAACCTCTACGGCACGCTGACCGAGTTCGACGAGGACCTGAACGTGGTTCCCGGCCTCGCCGAGTCGTGGGACGTCTCCGAAGACGGCCTCACCCTGACCTTCCACCTGCGCGAGGGCGTCACGTTCGCCGACGGCAGCACGTTCGGTTCGGAAGACGTGAAGTACTCGCTCGATGCGATCGCGGCCGAGGCCACGGCTGCCGTCGCGCGCAGCTCTCTCGCCTCCGTCACCGCGGTCGAGGCCACGGACGAGAACACCGTCACCCTCACGCTCAGCGCTCCGGACGCCGCCCTGCCCGCCAACCTCGCCGTGATCAACATGGCGATGCTGTCCTCGGACGACACCGAGGAGGGTCTGAACACCACGCCCAACGGCACCGGGCCCTTCATCCTGGATGACCGCAAGGCGAGCCAGTCGCTCACGCTCGCCAAGAACGAGGACTACTGGGGTGACGCCGCACTGCTCGACACCGTCGAGTTCCGCGTGATCCCCGACGAGTCGTCGATCGTCTCGGCGATGCAGTCCGGCAATGTGCAGCTGGCCGTGTTCGACGACCCGCTCGTCGCACAGACCGCCGAGGGCGCCAACGTCGAGGTCGCCACGACCCCGCAGCTGAGCTACCACGCCCTGCAGCTGAACGCGCAGCGCGGCGACCTCGCCGACGTGAACGTGCGCCTCGCCATCCAGTGCGCGATCGACCGCCAGGAGGTGCTCGACACCGCGGCCCTCGGCGAGGGCGAGGTCACCGGCCCCATCACCTCTCCCGCATACAAGTCCGACCCCGATGCACGCCCCTGCCCGGAGCGCGACCTCGACAAGGCCGCCGAGTACCTGAAGAAGGCGGGCAAGGAGGACGGCGTCACCATCAAGACGATCGTCTCCCAGGGCGAGTACGCCACCTCGGTGAACGAGGCGCAGAACCTGAAGGCGCAGTTGGCCGACGCCGACATCACCCTCGACCTCGAGGTGCTCGAGTCCGGTGCGTTCGTCGACCGCTGGATCGCGGCCGACTTCGATGCCGCGGTCGCCCTCAACGGCGGTCGTCCCGACCCCGACGGCATGTACGGCCGCTACTTCACCAGCACCGGAAACCTGAACAAGGTCGCCGGCTACTCCTCGCCCGAGCTCGACGCGCTGTTCGCGGAGGGACGCCAGACGGCCGACCCCGACAAGCGCAAGGACATCTACGCGCAGGTCTCCGAGAACCTCGAGGACCACGCGGCGTGGATCTGGCTGTTCACGAGCTACACCTACACGGCGACCGCGTCGACCGTCGACGGCTTCGTCCCGATGGTGAACGGCTCGCTGCAGTACCTGCGGACCACCTCCATCAAGTAGCGGATCGAGGGGGCGCGGCCGCCCCGCGCCCCCTCCTTCCCCGACGACAGGCACCCACACACGCGCATGTTCAGACAGCTCCTCCGCAACAGCGTGCTGCGACGCATCCTCGCAGCCCTCGGCACGCTCCTCGGCGTCGCCATCTTCGTCTTCCTGATGCTGCGCGCCATCCCCGGCGACCAGATCAGCTCCGGCCTCGGCACCGAGGCAGCCGCGCTCACGCCCTCGCAGCGCGCCGCCCTCGAGGCGTACTACGGCCTCGACCAGCCGCTCATCGTGCAGTTCTTCTCCTGGCTCGGCAACATCTTCACGGGCAACCTCGGATTCTCCTCCCGGGCACAGACGAGCGTCCTCGACCTCACGGCTGCAGCCCTGCCCGTGACGTTCGAGCTCGCGATCATCTCGATCGTGATCGCGCTGGCCATCGGCATCCCGCTCGGCATGCTCTCCGCCTCGAAGCCCGACTCGTTCCGCGACGGCGTCGGACAGGTGGTGGGTCTCGCCGGTCTCTCGATCCCCGCGTTCCTGCTCGGCACCGCGTTGCTCGCCATCCTCGCCCAGTCGTTCGGATTCAACCCCAACGGGCAGGCGTACGCGACGCTCTTCGAGGACCCGCTGCTGAACCTGCAGCAGATGCTGCTGCCCTCGATCGTGCTCGGCTTCGGCATCGCCGCGCCGATCATGCGTACGACCCGCACCGCGGTGCTCGAGATCCGCTCCAACGACTTCATCCGCACCGCCAGGGCGAAGGGCGTGCCCCCGCGTCGACTGCAGGTGCGCCATGTGCTCGGCAATGCCCTGGTGCCGATCGTCACGATGACGGGTCTGCAGTTCGGCTACCTCCTCGGAGGTGCGGTCGTGGTGGAGCAGATCTTCTCGCTCCCCGGTATCGGACGCCAGGTGCTGCTGGGCATCCAGCAGAAGGAGTACGCGCTCGTGCAGAGCACCGTGCTCGTGATCGCCCTCGCCTTCGTCATCGTCAACCTGCTCACCGACCTGCTCTACCGGGTCATCGATCCTCGGGTGCGTGCCGCATGACCGACATCTCTCAGACTCCGACCATCGCGCCCGGCGGCGGGCGCACCATGGAGCGCGTGCGTCTCCTGCTGCGCAGCCGGAGCGGTCTCGCCGGCCTCATCATCGTCGTGCTGCTCGCGGTGCTGAGCCTCGTCTCGGCGTTCGGCCTGCTGCCGTTCGATCCGCTCGCGCAGGATCCGCCGTCCCGTCTGCAGCCGCCGTCCGCCGTGCATTGGTTCGGCACCGACCAGTTCGGCCGTGACGTGTTCTCGCGCGTCGCAGCCGGCGTCGCCAACTCGGCGCTCATCTCCGTGGTCGCCGTGGCGTTCGCGACCGTCGTCGGCACGGTCTGCGGACTCATCGCCGGGTTCTACCGCGGCTTCTCCGACGGCGCGATCACCGCGATCACCAACGTGCTGTTCGCCTTCCCGCCACTGCTGCTCGCCCTGTCGCTGGCGTCCGTCTTCGACCGCAACTGGTTCACCATCGCCGTGGCCATCGCGATCGTCTACGTGCCGATCTTCATCCGCGTCACGCGCGGACCCGTGCTGTCGCTGCGCGAGGTGGAGTACGTCAAGGCGGCCAAGAGCACGGGGCAGAGCCGCATGGCCACCATGTTCCGACACGTGCTGCCGAACATCACCTCGATCATCATCGTGCAGGTCACCCTCTCCCTCTCGTGGGCTGTGCTGACCGAGGCCTCGCTGAGCTTCCTCGGACTCGGCACGCCGCCGCCGGCGCCCTCGCTCGGGTCGATGATCTTCGAGGCGCGGACGCTCGTCACGATCGCCCCGTGGACGATGATCGCGCCGGGCGTGATCGTCGTGCTCCTCGTGGTCGGTCTGAACCTGCTCGGCGACGGCCTGCGCGACAGCCTCGACCCTCGGAACAGAGGAAAGCGATGACCATGGAGGATCTCGGCGCACTGGCCACCGAGGCCAGCGACCCCCGTTACGCGGAGCTCGACCGGATGAGCGTCGCCGAGCTCGCGCAGACCATGAACGAGGCGGATGCCACGGTGCCGGCCGCGGTGCAACGCGCTCTGCCGCAGATCGTGCCGGCGATCGAGGCGACGGCCGCCCGCATGGCGCAGGGCGGACGCCTGGTCTACGTCGGCGCAGGAACTCCCGGACGCATCGGCGTGCTCGATGCCTCCGAGTGCCCACCCACGTTCAGCACCCCGCCTGAGCTCGTGTTCGCGATCATGGCCGGCGGTCCGGGTGCGATCGTGAACCCGGTCGAGGGTGCGGAAGACGACGCGGAGGCGGGAGCTGCGGCCATCGACGCGGCGGGGATCGGTCCGCTCGACACCGTGATCGGCATCGCCTCCAGCGGACGCACGCCGTACGTGATCGCGGCAGTGCGCCGGGCACGCGAGCGCGGAGCACTCAGCATCGGCCTTTCGTGCAACGTCGACACCGCGCTGAGTGCCGCCGCCGAACACGGCATCGAGGTCGAGGTCGGTCCGGAGGTGCTCTCCGGCTCCACCCGTCTCAAGTCGGGTACCGCGCAGAAGCTCGTGCTCAACATGTTCTCGACCATCTCGATGGTCCGGAACGGCAAGGCCTACGGCAACCTGATGGTGGATGTGAAGGCCACCAACCACAAGCTGCGCGAGAGGGCGATCCGGATGGTGCAGACCATCGCGGACGTCGACCGCGACGTGGCGGTGGCGGCCCTGGAGACGGCCGCCTACGACGTGAAGCTCGCGTCGATCATGATCCGCCGCGGTGAGGACCTCGCCGCGGCCACCGCACGACTGGACGCGGCCGATGGTCGGCTGCGCACCGCACTGGAGGAGAACTGATGCGCGTCCTCGGACTGATCTCCGGCACCTCGCACGACGGGATCGATGCCGCCGTCGTCGACTTCACGACCAGCGGAGGGTTCACCGACCACGGCGTGGATCTGCGCGGGAGAGTGCTCGCGGCGACGAGCGTGCCCTACGCGCCCGAGCTGCGGGCACGGCTGATCGCGGCACTGCCGCCGGCGCAGACCACCCTTGCCGAGGTCGCCGAGCTCGACACGCTCATCGGCCAGGCGTTCGCCGAGGTCGCCGCCGACATCGCCGCAGAGGTCGGCGGCGTCGATGCGGTCTGTTCGCACGGTCAGACCGTGTACCACTGGGTCGACGGCGCCCACGCGCTCGGCACCCTGCAGATCGGTCAGCCCGCCTGGATCGCCGAGAAGGTCGGCGTGCCCGTGGTGTCCGACATCCGCATCCGCGACATCACCGCGGGCGGACACGGAGCTCCGCTGGTGTCGTTCCTGGACGAGCTGCTGCTGCGCGGCCGCGCCGGCGTCTCGGCGGCGCTGAACCTGGGTGGCATCTCGAACATGACCGTGGTGCGGCCCGACGGCCTGGTCGCCTATGACATCGGACCGGCGAACGCGCTGGTCGACGCGGTCATCGTGGAGCACGGCCTCAATCCGCTCGGCTACGACGACGACGCCGCGATCGCCCGCACCGGACAGGTCGATGAGGCGCTCCTGGCCGCGCTGCTCGACGACCCGTACTACGCGCTCACGCCGCCGAAGAGCACCGGCAAGGAGCACTTCCACCTCGGCTACGTGCACGAGCACCTGGCAGCGCAGGGCCGCGAGATCGCGGTCGCCGATGTCGTGCGCACGCTCACCGAGCTGACCGTGCGCACCGTCGCGCGCGACGTGGAAGCCGCCGGGATCGGATTCCTCGCCGTGTCAGGTGGCGGCTGCCGCAACCCGCTGATCCTCGAGGGGCTGCGCGCCGCGCTCCCCGGGACCGAGGTCGTGCTGGCGGACGAGCTGGGGGCTGCGGCCGACAGCAAGGAGGCGATCCTCCTGGCGCTGATCGGCTGGTCCACGATGCACGGCGTGCCCGCGATCGTCCCCGGCGGCACGGGAGCGCGCGAGCCCCGGATCCTCGGCACCATCACGCCGGGCGTCGGCCCGCTGCAGATGCC
>NZ_QOAY01000312.1:6957-7086 GCF_003314775.1 Microbacterium sp. H6
GGCGATCTATGCGATGACCGACGAGCGGGCGGAAGCGCTGTGGCGTCGGGTGCTCGCCGACCCGCGGGGCGTCGTGCTGCTGGCCGAACGCGAGGGCGAGATCGTCGGGATCACCCGCTACGCCGCCCC
>NZ_QOAY01000312.1:7321-7517 GCF_003314775.1 Microbacterium sp. H6
TCGCTGTACGTCTCGCCCCGAGCCCACGGCGGCGGGATCGGCGGCGCACTGCTGGCACGCGCGTCCGACGACCTGCGGGCGGCGGGGGCCGAGGCGGCGACGCTCTGGGTGTTCGCGGCCAATACCCCCTCGATCGGGTTCTACGAGTCGAAGGGCTGGCACGCAGACGGGGCCACCCGCACGCAGCCGGAGTTCG
>NZ_QOAY01000228.1:0-1099 GCF_003314775.1 Microbacterium sp. H6
AGATACCGAGGGCGTGGGCTGCCGCCTGTGCGCGCGCGACGAGTTCCGCGCGCTGCTCGGCGACCCGTTCCGGTGCGGTGCCGCCGATCCCGGTCCGCGACCCGACGGAGCCCTCGATCGTGAGGACCTCGCGCACCTCGGGCACGAGATGCGGCGACACCGAGAGCAGCAGCTCATCGGAAGCATCCTCCAGCCCGATCCCCCGCTCCTCGCACGCCCGCACGAGCGCACCGGAGATCTCGTGCGCATCCCGGAACGGCACGCGGCGCTTCACGAGCCACTCGGCGACATCGGTCGCAAGGGAGAACCCCTGAGGCGCGAGCGCCGCCATCCGTTCGGTGTCGAAACGCAGCGTCGCGATCATCCCGGCGAACGCGGGAAGCACCACCTCGAGGGTCTGCACCGAGTCGAAGACCGGCTCCTTGTCCTCCTGCAGGTCGCGGTTGTACGCGAGCGGGAGGCCCTTGAGGGTGGCGAGCAGGCCGGAGAGGTTTCCGATCAGACGCCCCGACTTGCCCCGAGCGAGCTCGGCGATGTCGGGGTTCTTCTTCTGCGGCATGATGCTCGAGCCCGTCGAGTAGCCGTCGTCGAGGGTGACGAAGCCGAACTCGCGGGTGTTCCAGAGGATGATCTCCTCGGACAGGCGCGAGATGTCGACGCCGGTCATCGCCGTGATGAAGGCGAACTCCGCCACGACATCTCGAGCCGCCGTGCCGTCGAGCGAGTTCTCCGCGGGGCGGTCGAGGCCCAGCTCGGTCGCCACGAGTGCCGGATCGAGCCCGAGGGTGGAACCGGCCAGCGCTCCGCCGCCGTACGGCGAGACACCGGCGCGACGACGCCAGTCCACGAGACGTTCGAGCTCACGCACCAGCGGCCACCCGTGCGCCTGCAGGTGGTGGGCGAGCAGCACCGGCTGTGCGTGCTGCAGATGCGTGCGGCCGGGAAGGATCGCCGTCGGATGAGCCTCGGCCTGAGCGACCAGGGCATCGATCACCCGGAGGATGTCGCGGGCGATCACTCGCGCATGGTCGATCAGGTACATGCGCACGAGCGTGGCGATCTGGTCGTTGCGGCTGCGACCGGCACGCAGCCGCCCGCC
>NZ_QOAY01000228.1:1220-2574 GCF_003314775.1 Microbacterium sp. H6
CGTCCTCATCGGTCGGCACGGGGCGCAGAGTGCCGTCGGCGACCTTGCGCGCGACCGCGTCCAGCCCCTCGTGCATCCGCCGCGCCTCATCCGGTTCCAGGTACCCGGCCGCTTCGAGCGCGGTGGCGTGCGCGTGGGAGCCCGCGATGTCGTACGGAGCGAGGATCCAGTCGAAGTGGGTGGAACGGCTCAGCTCCACCAGTTCAGGCGAGGGCCCTGTGGCGAAGCGGGCGCCCCAGAGCGCGCCTTCGTTGGTGCCTTCGTGCGTCGCGTCGCTCATCACGCGTCCTTCTTGCCGAGGAGCCAGACCAGCAGCGCCTTCTGCGCGTGCAGGCGGTTCTCGGCCTCGTCCCAGACCACGCTCTGCGGACCGTCGATCACGCTGGAATCGACCTCGTAGCCGCGGTCGGCAGGGAGGCAGTGGATGAAGATCGCCTCAGGATCGGCCAGGGTCATCGTCTCCGGAGTGACCTTGTAGCCGCCGAGGTCGCGGATGCGTGCGAGCTTCTCCTCCTCCTTGCCCATCGACACCCAGGTGTCGGTCACGACGACGTCGGCACCGGCAGAGGCCTCGACCGGGTCGGTGAAGAGGGTGATCGACCCGCCGGTCTCGGCGGCGCGTCGATCGGCGGCCTCGATGACATCCGCACGAGGAGCGTAGTCCTCGGGCGACGCGATGCGCACGTGCATGCCCGCAGTCACACCGGCGAGCGCGTAGGAGTGCGCCATGTTGCTCTGCCCGTCTCCGAAGAACGTCAGCGTGAGCCCCTTCAGGTCGCCCTTGTGCTCGCGGATCGTGAGCAGGTCGGCGAGCAGCTGACACGGGTGGAAGTCATCCGACAGCGCATTGATGACCGGCACACGCGTACCTTCCGCCATCTCCTCGAGACCCGACTGCGCATACGTGCGCCACACGATGGCCGCGACCTGGCGCTCCAGGACGCGAGCGGTGTCGGACGGGGTCTCCTTGCCGCCGAGCTGGCTGCTCGCTGTCGAGATGATCAGCGGCGAACCGCCGAGGTCGGCGATCCCCACCGCGAACGAGACGCGGGTGCGCGTGGAGGACTTGTCGAAGATGACCGCGACGGTCTGGGGGCCGGCCAGGCTCTTGTCGGCCCACCGGTCCTTCTTCAGCTCGATCGCGAGATCGAGGATCTCGGCCTGCTCGGCGGGGGTCAGATCGTCGTCACGCAGCAGGTGGCGGGTCATGCGGATACCTTTCCGGCAGCAGAGGCCTGGACGTCGGCGAGCGAAGCCGTGAACAGCTCGCGGAACTCGGCGAGCTCGGCGTCGCCGATCGTGAGAGCCGGTGCGATGCGAACCGTCTCGGGGTTGGCGGCGTTGACGATGAGAC
>NZ_QOAY01000228.1:2606-8066 GCF_003314775.1 Microbacterium sp. H6
GCGCGCCTGGGCGGCCGCGACGACCTCACCGGCGACGGGCGCGGTCAGCGCCACGCCGATGAGCAGACCACGTCCGCGCACACCGTCGATCAGCGGCGAGTCGATGCCGAGCAGGATCTCGCGCAGCTCGGGACCACGACGGGCGGCGTTCTCGACCAGGCCGCCACTCTCGATCTCGGCCAGGACCGCATCCGCGACCGCGGTCGCGAGCGGGTTGCCGCCGAAGGTGGAACCGTGGGATCCCGGGGTGAAGAGCGCACTGGCGCTGCCGAAGGTGACCAGCGCGCCGATCGGGAAGCCGCCGCCGATGCCCTTGGCGAGGGTGATCGCATCGGGGGTGATGCCCTCGTGGCTGAACCCGAACCATTCACCGGTACGACCGGCACCGGTCTGGATCTCGTCGACGATCAGCAGGGCGCCGTGAGCGAGGGTCAGCGAGCGCGCAGCGGCGAGATAGCCCTCCGGCAGCTCGACCACTCCGGCCTCGCCCTGGATGGGCTCGACGATGATCGCGGCGACGCGGTCATCCATCGCGGCCTCGAGAGCCTCGATCGTGGCGGGGATGTGCTCGACCCCGGCGGGCATCGGCTCGAACGGCGCGCGCATCGAGACCTTGGCGGTGAGCGCGAGCGAGCCCATCGTACGACCGTGGAAGCCGTTCTCGAGAGCGAGGATGCGCGGCCGCTCGGAGCCGCCGTGCAGACGCGCGAGCTTGAACGCGGCCTCGTTGGCCTCGGCACCCGAGTTCGAGAAGAACACGCGACCGTCGATGCCGGCACCGGCCAGACGCTTCAGGCGTGCCGCGAGCGCGAGCTGGGGCGGGGTGGCGAAGTAGTTCGACACGTGCGCGAGCGTGGCCGCCTGCGTCGAGACCGCCTCGACGAAGGCCGGATGCGCGTGCCCGAGCGAGGTCACCGCGATGCCCGCGAGGAAGTCGAGGTGGCGTCGGCCGTCGGCATCCCACAGGTACGAGCCCTCACCGCGGACCAGCAGCGCGAGCCGCTCCCCCGCGTTGAGCACGAGATCGCGTGCCGCATCGTCCTGCCAGACGGTCATGCCGTCACCTCGTTCTTTCCCAGGACCACTTCGGTCCCGATTCCCTTGCTGGTGAAGAGTTCGACGAGCACCGAGTGCGGCACCCGCCCATCGATGATCGCCGCCGCGTCGACGCCGCCCTCGACCGCGTCGAGACAGGCCCGCATCTTCGGGATCATCCCCGACTCGAGCGTCGGAAGCATCTGGATGAGCGCATCCGACGTCAGATGGGAGACGAGCGAGTCGCGGTTGGGCCAGTCGGCATACAGCCCCGGCACGTCGGTCAGGATGACGAGCTTTCGCGCGTGCAACGAGACCGCGAGAGCGGCTGCCGCGGCATCCGCGTTGACGTTGAGCGACTGACCGGGGTGATCGAGATCGGGCGCGATGCTCGACACCACCGGGATGCGCCCTGCGGCGAGGTGGTCGAGCACGGGCGTCGGATCGACCTCGACGACGTCGCCGACCCGACCGAGGTCGACTTCTTCGCCGTCGATCACGACACCACGACGGCGCCCTCCGAAGAGTCCGGCGTCCTCCCCGCTGAGGCCGGTCGCGATCGGGCCGTGCGAGTTGATCTTCGACACGAGCTGCGGGTTGACCTGACCGGTGAGCACCATGCGCACGACGCTGATCGCCTCGGTGTTGGTGACGCGGTAGCCGCCCTTGAACTCGCTCGGGATCTCGAGCCGCTGCAGCATGTTGGAGATCTGCGGCCCTCCACCATGCACCACGACCGGAAGCACCCCGACGTAGCGGAGGTAGGCGATGTCCTGGGCGAAGGCGTCCTGCAGCTCCTCCGACACCATGGCGTTGCCGCCGTACTTGATGACGACGATCTGGTCGCGGAACTTCTTCAGCCACGGCAGCGACTCGATGAGCGTCGTGGCCTTCTGCGCGGCGACGTCCGGCGTGGTGTCCTGGATGTCGGTCATGAGGCGTAGGCGCTGTTCTCGTGCACGTAGTCGTGGGTCAGGTCGTTCGTGAGCACCGTGGCCGTCGACTCCCCGACCTTGAGGTCGATAACGAGGTGCGTGGCGCGCGGGGTGAGGTCGACCTCTTCGCGGGGGCGGTCCGGACCACCCTGGCTGCAGACGCGCACGCCGTTCATCCAGACGTCGACGTCGTAGGGGTCGAACTGCGCATTCGTCGTTCCGATCGCCGCGAGCACCCGCCCCCAGTTCGGATCGTTGCCGAAGATCGCTGCCTTGAAGAGGTTGTTGCGCGCGACCGACCGGCCGACCTCGACGGCGTCCTGCTCGGTCACCGCATGCTGCACCTCGATCGTGATGTCGTGGCTCGCGCCCTCGGCATCACCCTGCAGCTTGACCGCGAGCTCCTGGGAGAGCTCGATGAGCGCGGCGGTGAAGTCGTCGAGGTCCGGCACGACCTCGGATGCCCCGTTGGCGAGGAGCGTGACTTGGTCGTTCGTCGACATGCAGCCGTCGGAATCGAGACGGTCGAACGTCTGCCCTGTCGCACGGCGCAGCGCCTCATCGGCCTGAAGCGGCTCGAGGACGGCATCGGTGGTGATCACCACGAGCATCGTGGCGAGTCCCGGCGCGAGCATGCCCGCGCCCTTCGCCATACCGCCGATCGTCCAGCCATCACGGCTGATCACGGCGGTCTTCGCAACGGTGTCGGTGGTCATGATGGCCTGTGCCGCGCTCTCCCCGCCGTCGGCGCTGAGCTCGGCGATCGCCTGCTCGGTGCCGGCCAGCACACGCGAGCGGAACGTCTCGTCCCCGGTGCCGATGAGGCCGGTGGAGCAGATCAGCACATCCCCGGCGCTGACGCCGAGCAGTTCGGCCGCCTTCTCCGCCGTCTGGTGGGTGGTCTGGAACCCGAACGCGCCGGTGAAGCAGTTCGCACCGCCGGAGTTGAGCACCACGGCCTCGACGACCCGGTCGGCCACTGCCTGCTGCGACCAGATGATCGGGTTCGCCTTGGCGCGGTTGCTGGTGAAGACCGCGGCACCCACCTTGCGAGGTCCGCGGTTGACGACGACGGCGACATCGGGCTTGCCGGTCGACTTCAGCCCGGCGGCGACACCGGCCGCTTCGAATCCTGCGGGGGCGGTGACGCTCACGGCGCTACTCCGTTCACTGAGAGGGCGCGGGCTTCGGGAAGACCCAGCGCGATGTTCATGGATTGGACGGCAGCGCCGGCGGTGCCCTTGACGAGGTTGTCGACCGCGGTGACGACCGTGACCCGGTTCGCGGCCCGGTCGATCGCGAGGCCGATCAGCGCGGTGTTGGCTCCGAGCACGTCGGCCGTGCGGGGGAAGCGTCCCTCGGGCAGCAGCTGCACGAAGGTCTCGTCGCCATAGGCGCTCTGCCAGGCGTCACGGATCTGCGCATCCGTCGCACCGTCGACGATGGGTGCGGTGGACGTGGCGAGGATCCCGCGCGACATGGGCACCAGCACCGGCGTGAACGAGATCCGGATGCCGTCGGACTCCACCCCGGACGCCGCGGCGAGCGCCTGACGGATCTCGGGGATGTGTCTGTGGGTGCCGCCGACCGCATAGGGGTTGGCGGTGCCCAGGATCTCGCTGCCGAGCAGGTTCGTCTTGAGGCTCTTCCCCGCGCCGGACGGTCCGACGGCGAGCACGGAGACGATGTCGGAGGGGTCGATCACCCCGGAGGCCACACCGGGCGCGAGGCTGAGACTCACGGTGGAGGCATTGCATCCCGGCGCCGCGATGCGCGTGGCTCCACGGAGGTGCTCACGCTGCTTGACCCCGTCGATGAGGAGCTCGGGCACACCGTAGGTCCACGGCTCGTGGAAGTCGCCGCCGTAGAACGCATCCCACGCCGAGGCGGACGTGAGTCGGTGGTCGGCGCCGGCATCGATCACGAGCGGGACATCGCCCAGCGCATCGGTGTACTGCCCCGACTGCCCGTGCGGCAAGGCGAGGAACACGATGTCGTGGCCGGCGAGGATCTCCGGTGTCGTGTCCTGCAGCGTGAGGTGTGCGAGTGAGCGCAGGTGCGGCTGGTGGTCGACGAGAGGCTGCCCGGCGTTCGAATGCGCCGTGACGGTGCGGATCTCCATGTCGGGATGGGCGGCCAGGAGGCGCAGAATCTCGCCGCCTGCGTAGCCGGATGCGCCGGAGACGGCGACGGAATACGTCATGCTTCTACCTTAACGGTCAGGCCCTCGAGGAAATCGGGACCGTGGACGGGGCCGGAGGCGGCGACACCGGCACTCGACCGCCGTGCGCGCACGGGCAGAAGGGCGGGGTCGCCTACAGTCGGCGGCCGCGGCGTCGGCGCACAGCGATGACGCTCGGAGCGAGCGTCGGAGAAGCGGTGGCGGCCGAAGGCATGTCGTGACAGTAGCGCGGCCTCGGCTGCCACCGCAAATCCGGTTCGTCATCTGCGGGGTGAGGGCTCCAGCGGTGCGGCGAAGAAGGCGAGTTCGTGGCCACTCGAGACCTCGAAGACGTGGCGCATCCTGGCGCGGGTCGCGGCATCAGCCGTTGCCGCCGCTTCGGAGGCGTAGGCGATCGCCGTCTCGGTCGCCTCTTCGAACGCGGGATCGGCGTAGGTCGCCAGCCACGAGGCGTAGGGGTGCTGGGGATCCTGCGCGTACTGACCGAAGGCCCCGGCGTGCAGGCGTCGGCCGAGGTCGGTGTAGAGCCAGAAGCACGGGAGGACGGCCGCGACGATCTCGGCGTAGTCCCCACCGAACGCGACAGAGCGCAGGTGATCGAGGTAGGCGGTGGTGGCCGCCCCCGGCTCGGCGGAGAACGTGTCCGCGCTCACCCCCTGCGTCGGAGTCAACCACGACGCGTGCAGCTCGAGCTCGCCCACGATCGAACCGCGGGCCGACTCCGCCCAGAACGCCTGCTCATCGGATGTCGGCGCGAGCCGGGACGCTTCCGCGAGCACACGGGCGTACTCGCGCAGGTACAGCGCGTCCTGGGCGAGATAGGACAGGAACGGTCCGCGCTCCAGCGTCCCGTCGGCGAGCGCGCGGATGAAGGGCAGCTCGTCGATCGCGGTGCGGATCTCCCTGATGTCGTGCCACCAGTCCGCCGCGATGTCGTCCGCGATCGGACGGGCCTCTGTTCCCGCCCGTTCCCAGAGTCCGGAGAAGTGGTTGATCGGCCCGTGCCCACCGCCGACGCGCAACGCGTCCCCCGCCCGCAGGGCTTCGCGAAGCCAGATGCGCGCGGCGCCGACGGCCGCTTCTGCGTCGTGCCCCCGCGCGAGCAGGGTCGCGAGCGCGGACGACAGCGAGCAGCCGGTGCCATGGGTGTTTCCTGTCGTGATCCGTCGTCCTGGAAAGTCTCTGCGCAGACCGCGCGCTGCGTCGACCAACGCATCGGGGGCCTCATCCCCGACGAGATGGCCGCCCTTGACCAGGACGGCTGCATCGATCCGGGCGGACAGCTCGTGCGCCGCGGAGATGGCATCC
>NZ_QOAY01000228.1:8105-8941 GCF_003314775.1 Microbacterium sp. H6
CCAGTCGGCGATCTCCCGACCGGCGAGCACCGCGAGTTCGGCGAGATTCGGAGTGACCAGAGTCGCCCGCGCGAGGAGTCCGTGCAGTGCCCGCTCCGCCTCCGGATCCAGCAGCCGGTCGCCGGAGGTCGCGACCATGACGGGATCGAGCACCACGACAGGCGGGCGCACGCGGTCGAGCCACGCCCCCACTGCGCGGATGACCTCGGCGTCGGCGAGCATCCCGATCTTCACGGCGTCGATCACGATGTCGTCCGACACGGCATCGAGCTGCGCGCGGAGGAAGTCGACCGGCGGCACGTGCACAGCGCGCACGCCCTGCGTGTTCTGCGCGGTCAGCGCCGTGAGCACAGCCATCCCGTACCCGCCGTTCGCGGCGATGGACTTGAGGTCGGCCTGGATGCCCGCACCTCCGGACGGGTCGCTCCCGGCGATGCTGAGCACTCGCGGTACACCCCCGGAGCGCCAGCGCCGCAGGAACCGCGTCGCTACGGCGGCCGGATCGTCGGCGGCACACAGCGCCGAGACCACGGCCACCCCCGCCGCACCGGCATCGCGAAGGGCCTCGGTGTCGTCGATGTGGACACCGCCGATCGCCACGCACGGGAGTGCGCTGCGCCTGGCGAAGTCGCGAAATCCCTCCACGCCCAGCGGGACGGGGTGATCCGGCTTCGTGAAGGTGGGACGGATGACGCCGACCCCGAGGTAGTCGACCGTCCCGGCTGGGAGGGCCCGCAGCGCGTCGAGGTGCGCGGCGGTGTTGGCGGTGAGGCCGATCAACGCGTCGGGTCCGAGTGCCTCACGGGCGCGCAGCACCGAGGCGTCGCCCTGACCGA
>NZ_QOAY01000149.1:0-834 GCF_003314775.1 Microbacterium sp. H6
TGCCGCTCAGAGCCGATGTCGTCCGCGTCGATCGATGGCGTGCCGCGATGCACCAGGTCACCCAGCTGCGCATCGGGGAGCGCGGTCGCCAGCCTGGTCGCGGGCAGGATGCCGAGGATCCGGCCGACGTCGATGGGGGCAGCGCCACGGGCGACGACGATGCCGTGACCGCTGGTCGCCGGCAGCAGGCGGAGCGCGTCAGCAGCCGAGGCTTCCGGGGGCAGCACGATCGGCGTGTCCCAGAGCACGGGCTGCGACTTCACCTCACGGATCGCGGCATCGAGTTCCTGCAGAGGCAGGTCCTGCGGCAGCACGCCGAGGGCGCCACGCCGAGCGAGTACAGCGGCGATGCGCGGACCCGTCACGGAGTTCATGTTGGCCGCGACCAAAGGCAGCGTCGCCGGCGTGCCGTCCTGCGGCGCGAGATCGACCTGGAGACGGCTGGTGACCGCGGATCTGCGGGGTACCAGGAAGACGTCGGAGTAGGTCAGATCGACGGTCGGCTGCGCTCCAGAGAACTTCATGGTTCCACGGTACCCAGATCGCGACGCGGTGGGCGCTCGGCTTCGACGATTCCCCAAGGGAAACACGTTAGGCTTGTTGGTCGAGAGTGTGCGGGCCCGAACGCATCCTGCGTCGACGTCCGCACCAGAGAGCTTCAGCGATGAAAGAGGGCGATCGAGAGTGTCGAACCAGGTGACCGGCGTCAACGGCGACGGGGGGTTCGGAGCCAATTCCTGGCTCGTTGAAGAGCTCTACGAGCAGTTCAAGGTGAACCGCGACTCCGTCGACAAGGAGTGGTGGCCCATCCTGGAGAAGTACCACTCCGAGACG
>NZ_QOAY01000220.1:0-313 GCF_003314775.1 Microbacterium sp. H6
CACCGTGATCGACGACGACGTGGTGGAGCTCACCAACCTGCAGCGTCAGCTCGCCCATCGGGTGGAGGACATCGGTGCCGCGAAGACCGCATCCGCCGCGCGCGCGATCGCGTCTCTCGCCCCGCAGACCGTCGTGCACCCGGTGTTCGAACGCCTCGACAGCGCCAACGCCGAGCGGCTCCTCGCGGGCGCCGATCTCGTGGTCGACACGAGCGACTCGTTCGCGACCCGCCGGGATGTGGCCGCTGCGGCCGAGGAGCTCGGACTCCCGCTCGTGTGGGGTGCCGTGCAGGAGTGGCACGCGCAGGTCACT
>NZ_QOAY01000220.1:397-739 GCF_003314775.1 Microbacterium sp. H6
CTTCCCGCTGGGCACCGAGGGCGAGCCACCCAGCTGTGCCCAGGTCGGGGTGCTCGGGGCGCTGTGCGTGCAGGTGGGCGGGATGTTGGCCGGCGAGGTGATCAAGCTCGTCACCGGCGCCGGTGAACCGCTGCTCGGGCGGCTCGCGATGATCGATGCGCTGACCTCCCGGCAGCACGAGATCTCGATCCGCCCGGCATCCACAGCATCGGGGGTGTCGGCATGAGCGGCCGCCGCACGGTCGAGGAGCAGCTCTCCCGCGTGCTCGACGCGGTTCGCGTCGTCGAGCAGGTCACGCTCCCGGTGGCGGATGCCGCAGGACGCACACTCGCCGCACCCGCC
>NZ_QOAY01000162.1:0-314 GCF_003314775.1 Microbacterium sp. H6
CACCCGGCCCGAGGCGCCCGAGGAGCGGCGCCTGCCCCTCGCGTCCGCGCTGCCGCCGGAGCAGACCGAGACGGTCCCCGGCATGAAGGACAACGTCCTGCTGCGTGAAGCGCTCACCGAGATCGAAGCCGGCGCGACCAACGATCAGCTGCTCGGGGTCATGCGTCAGGCGCTCCAGGGGCACCTGTACATCCGCGTGAACGGCGACGCGCGTGCACAGATCAGCGAGGGCAAGGCCCTTTCGGTCGCGGTCGTCCGAGACAGCGAGGACCGCCAGTACATGCTGGCGTTCAGCTCGGCGGGCGCCGGGCGGG
>NZ_QOAY01000162.1:407-3988 GCF_003314775.1 Microbacterium sp. H6
CTCGGTGCTGCAGCAGGTCGTGTCCGGTGACTTCGCCGGCCTCATCGTCGACAACGCCTCGGCTCCGCACCGCGTGGTCTTCCCGACCGAGCTCCTGCAGAAGACTCTCGAGCAGGCCGACGTCGACATGACGGTGAAGAGCATCCTCGCAGCCCCTCGCGAGCAGGACTCGGCCGTCAAGGTCGGGGAGGCACTCGCGACCACGCGGATGTGGGTCGCCGTCAACGACGGTTCCGGCGGCGGCCCCGTCGGCATCGCCGAAGCCCAGACGACGGACGGACGCCGATTCCTGCAGCTCTTCTCGCACCCGCTCGAGGTCATCGCCCTCGGCCGCGGCGACCGACCGCTCCCGTTCGCACCCGAGCAGCTCGCGAAGGTGCTCACCAGTCACGCCGACATAGCCGGGGTGATCGTCGACTCGGCCGGTCCCTCCATCGTCGTCGAACGGGATGCGCTCACGCCGGTCCTGGTCCTCGCCGTCGACCTCGGCGACTGACCCAGATCTGCTGACCTGATCCGGACCCTGCGCGCTGCGGAGCGAGCGGGGTTCCGTCCGTCCTCGCTGCACCCTAGGGTCGGAACATGGCCTCAGAACGCGTGACCCTGACCGTCGCCGACCTCGACGGAGAGCGCGAGGTCGCGCTCTCCAGCCCGAATCGCGTGATATGGCCCGACCTCGGCATCACCAAGGCGGAACTGGCCGAGTACGTGCAGCTGGTCGCCGGCCCTTTCCTGGCCGCCAACGGCAACCGCCCGGTGTCGCTGGAACGGTTCCGTGACGGTATCGGCCCCTCCGGAGGGGCCAGAGCGGAGGGCTTCTTCTCGAAGAACCCGCCCAAGGGGACGCCGGATTTCGTCGATGCCGTGACCGTCACCTACAACAGCGGGCGTCGACACCCGCAGATCGTCCTGAACCGCGCCAGCGCGATCGTCTGGGCGGTCCAGATGAACACGATCGTGTTCCACCCGTGGGCATCGCTCGCCACCGACCCCGACGATCCCGTCGAACTGCGCATCGACCTCGACCCGCAGCCGGGCACCGACTTCGCAGACGCCGTGACAGCCGCCCACACGCTGCGCGAGGTGCTCCGCGAGGCCGGACTCGAGGCCTTCGCCAAGACGAGCGGCAACCGCGGGCTGCACGTGTTCGCGCCGATCGAACCGACTCACGAGTTCCTGGATGTGCGTCACGCGGTGATCGCCGCCGGACGCGAGCTCGAGCGGCGGATGCCCGAGCAGGTCACGACGAACTGGTGGAAGGAGGAGCGGGGCGAGCGCATCTTCGTCGACTTCAACCAGGCCAACCGCGACCGCACGATGGCGGGCGCCTACAGCCCGCGTGCCCTGCCGGGAGCGACCGTCTCGACACCGGTGGCGTGGGAGGAACTCGACGGCCTCGACCCGACGGCGTTCACCGTCCGGAGCATTCCGAAGCGCCTCGATGACATCGGCGATCCGTGGGCGACGCTGCAGGACGGCCCAGGACGCATCGACACGCTGCTGGAGTGGTGGGAGCGCGACAAGGAGAACGGGCTGGGCGAGCTGCCCTTCCCGCCGGAGTTCCCGAAGATGCCCGGCGAGCCCCCGCGGGTGCAGCCGAGCAAGAAGGTCGCGGCGAACTGGGACGACGACGGCACCCCGGCCGAGAAGGGCTGACCCCCGCCGTCGAGTCGGGGATCTCAGCGCACGACGGTTTCAGCTAGCGCTTTTCAGCTCAGGACGTCTGCGAGGTCGTAGCCCGCGACGGTCTCCAGCTGCTCGTAGGTGCACGAGCGGGCATCGCGATCGGGCCGCCAGCGCTCGAACTGCACGGTGTGACGGAAGCGAGCGCCTTCGAGCTGGTCGTATCGCACCTCGAGCACGCGCTCAGGACGCAACCGCACGAACGAGACATCCTTCGATCCGCTGAACCGCGATCGCTCGCCCTCCGCGGTCACGGCTTCGCCCGCCTCATCGCGCTCGACCAGCGGGGCGAGCTCCTCGACGAGTTCTTGCCGACGGGCATCGCTCCACGCCGCCACACCGCCGACCTGGCGAAGGGTCCCGTCCTCGTCGTACAGCCCGACCAGGAGGGAGCCGACGCCCGAGCCGGACTTGTGGACGCGGTAGCCGAGCGCGACCACGTCGGCTGTGCGGGCGTGCTTGATCTTGAAGAGCGTGCGCTTGCCGGGTGCGTAGGGCTGATCGAGCGGTTTCGCCACGACGCCGTCGAGTCCGGCTCCCTCGAACTCGGCCAGCCAGCGCACCGCGGCTTCGCGATCGCGGGTCGCGCGGGTGAGGTGCAGCGGGTGCTCGACGGTCTCCAGGAGCGTCTCGAGGCGCGCTCTTCTGGTCTCGAACGACTCGGTGAGCAGATCGTCCTCGCCGGCGGCGAGCAGATCGAAGGCGATGAACATCGCCGGTGTCTCGACGGCAAGCTTCGCCACGCGCGAGGCGGCGGGATGGATGCGCTGGCTCAGCGCCTCCCAGTCCAGTCGCTGCGATCCGTGCGGACCGGTGGCGACGACGATCTCCCCGTCGAGCAGACACGGTTCAGGCAGCAGCTGGGGGATCGCATCGACCAGTTCGGGGAAGTAGCGGGTCAGCGGTTTGGCGCCCCGCGAGCCGATCTCCACCGTCTCGCCGTCCCACGCGATGAGTCCGCGGAAGCCGTCCCACTTCGGTTCGTACAGCAGCCCACCCGGAGTCTTCGCGGGGTCGGGCACCGCGGGCACCGCTTTGGCGAGCATCGGCGCGGGGATGTCGTAGCGCATGCTCCCATCCTGGCTGCGCGTGATCGGCGAGGGAAGAGGGGCGGTCAGCCGAACAGGTCGGAGAGCGCCGCGAGTTCTCCCGCATCCCGCAGCGCGGTGCGAGCGGCGTGCCAACCGGCCATCCCGTTCACGGACGGACCGGGGGGCGTCGAGGCGGAGGCCAGATACACGCCGTGCATCGGGGTGCGCCACGGGGCGGGGGAGAGCACCGGGCGACGCAGCGCCTGGCGGATGTCGAACACTCCGCCGGAGATGTCGCCGCCGATCTCGGTCGGGTTGATCGCCTCCCGCGACGACGCCGGCACCGCGTGGTGCGCCAGGATCAGGTCGCGGAAACCCGGGGCGTAGCGCTCCACCTGCGCGGTGATGAGCTCTGTGGGGTCGAGGTCGGAGCCCGGAGGGACGTGGATGTAGGCCCAGAACACGGCCTTCCCGGCGGGAGCACGGGAGTCGTCGAGGACAGAGGGCTGCACGGCGAGCACGTAGGGGCGATCGCTCACGTGGCCTGCGGCGACGGCGTTCTCACTCGCCCAGACCTCCGCGCGGGTGCCCCCCAGGTGCACGGTGGGTGCGCCGGCGACGTCGGGGTTCGTCCACGGAACCGGGCCGTCGAGGGCGAAGTCGACCTTCGCGGCACCCGGGCCGTAGCGATAGGAACGGACGGAGCGGGCGTAGCCTGCGGGGACGTCGGGGTGCGTGAGTGCGAGTCGCGGCGAGGTGTTGAGCAGCAGCAGGTCGCCGCGCTGCGGGTCGCCCCAGTCCAGCGTCGCGAGATCGGAGACGGGGGTGCTCACCTCGATGGTGCCGCCGTGGTGTTCGAGGTCGGCG
>NZ_QOAY01000082.1:0-2828 GCF_003314775.1 Microbacterium sp. H6
CGCCGTCACGGGTGGTGTCATCGCCTCCGGGGTGGTGGTGGCCGGCCTCGTGCTGCCGCCCGCCTCGCTGTCCGTCGAGCTCGCGATGTCGCGCGCGGGAGAGCAGAGTGCGTTGTTCGCCGGTGCCGACACGGTGGCCCTCGGCGTCGCCGACACCTCGACGTTCGGCGTCGGCGACTGGGCGAGCGTGTTCGCCGCAGCGACGAACACTGCCGCGTATGACGGTGCGCCGGTGAAGCTCACGGGGTTCGTGACCCCGGACGATGCCGACGACGGCGTCAATCTCACCCGCCTGGTCATCACGCACTGCGTGATCGACGCGCAGACCGCCATCCTCCCCGTCGACGTGAAGCCCGACGACTACGCGACCGGCCAATGGGTCGAGATCACCGGAACAGTGCGTGCGGATGCCGATGGGAAGCTCCGCATCGAACCGACCGACGTCGTCGCGATCGACGAGCCGGGGGACCCCTATGAGTACTGACGACGAGCGCCCAGAGGTGCCCGCCGTCCCGCGCACACGCGCGGAGATGCGTGCGGCGCGAGAAGCCGCCGAGGCAGCGGAGGCGGAGCGGATCGACCGCGTGATCGCCTCCGCCGAACACGTCGCCGCGGCGCCGGACCACGCTCCGCACACCGCGGATCCATCGTCTGCCGCTACGGCGTCCGCGGATCCCTCGTCTGCCGACCAGCCGGATGCCGTCGCAGACGAGGCAGTCCTCCGTGAAGCTGCCGTCCGTGAAGCTGCGGTGCGTGAGGCGGGCGACCGTGAGGTCGCCGAGCAGGAGGCCGCAGCCCGGAAGATGGCAGCCTTCGAGGCTTCAGCCCGAGAAGACGCGGAG
Organism: Microbacterium sp. H6; assembly: GCF_003314775.1. NCBI lineage: Bacteria > Bacillati > Actinomycetota > Actinomycetes > Micrococcales > Microbacteriaceae > Microbacterium > Microbacterium sp. H6. The sequence goes on from NZ_QOAY01000082.1 coordinate 843, forward strand.
GCGACCACCCTTCCGCCCGTCCCGCTCGCGACTGAGCCCGTGTTCGTCGGCGCGGCCCCGGACGTCGAGAGGGAGCGCGCAGAGGCCGCGGAGCCGAACACGCCTCCGACCCCTCGCGTCGCGGCAGAGCCGGAGCCCGTGCAGACTCCGGGGAGCCGTCGTCGCTTCGTCGTCACGCTCGCCGCCGTGCTGGGTGTCCTCGTCATCGTCGGAACGGGGCTGGGTGTCGCGAGCCTGCTCCAAGGACCGCGCATCAGCGACGTGCAGGTGAACGCCGCGCAGGCGATCGAGTCCTCAGGCAGCCGCGTCATCCTCACCGCGAACCAGGCGCTCGCCGACATCGACCCCGCGCAGGTGACGGTCGAGCCGGCGGTGCCGTTCACCGTCGATGCCTCCGGTCGCGGCGTGGGGGTGCGATTCACCGTCCCGCTCGACGATTCGACCGAGTACACGATCCGCGTGGCCGATGTCGTCGGTGCCGGAGGCGGCCCGACGACGACGCTGACCACGAGCTTCACGACGCCGCCGTCGAACATCTTCCTGCTGCGCCGCGACGTCGAGGGCAAGGACAAGATCTTCCTCACCGACCTCAGCGGAGAGAAGGCCGTCGCGGTGTTCGAGCACGACAAGATCAACGACTTCCGTGCGACATCGACGCAGCTCGTGGTCTCGGTCGAGGAGGACGACGGATCCCGCCTGCTCGTGATGGACCGCGACGGCAAGAACCAGCGTGAGCTGAAGCTCCCCGGTGACGGCTACGTGGGGGCGATCCAGGTCTCCGAGCGCGGCGGCCTCGTCGGCTACAGCTACTCGGACAAGGAGCTCAGCGATACCGAAGGGCGCGCGAGCGTCCTCGTCACGCAGTCGCTGAGCGGCGACGACGACCCGCAGATCATCGAGGTCGCCGGTGCCGAGGCGAGCGTCTTCGTGTGGCAGTTCGTTCCCGACAGCGCGGCCGTGCTGTTCATCGACTTCGACGGAGCGCTCTCGCTCGTCGACCGCTCGACCGATGCCGGCGTGCAGTCGCTCGGTCTCGCGGCCACCATCCAGGGGATCTCCCGAGGCACGTACACCGCGATCGTGGAGCGGCTCGACGGAGCCGTGGTCGAACTCGATCTGGCCGACGGCTCGGAGCAGCCCCTCGCCGCTTCGGACCCCGACTACGGCACGGCGAGCTCCATCACGCCGTTCCCCGGCGGCACACTGCGTCACGTCGTCGCGCGTGACGAAGAGGGTCTCCCGATCGGACAGGTGGTCGTGCGGGTGGACGACGACGGTGCGGCGACCCCGCTGGTCGAGGTCGGGTCGACGGACTCGATCCTCCAGGCCTGTGCATCGCCGAGCGGTCAGTATGCCGCCGTCGTCGTCGCGCCCGACCTGGCGAACAACGCCTACGACGGGATGCTGCTGCCGCTTCCGGAGAACGTCGAGACGCACCTGATCGACATGGACTCGGGCAAGGAGCTCGTGGCCCTCACCGGCTTCGACGCCTCGTGGTGCCAGACGGCCCCGAGATTCTGAGATGACCGGCGGCCCCGACCCCGTGCGCGGTGCAGAGCCGCAGGAGGCTCTGCGCCGCGCCGTCCGCACCGACCTGAGCGGCTCCGCCGTCGACGCCGCTCCGCGCCTGCTGGGTGGAGAGCTGCGCACGTTCATCTCCACAGCGACGGAGGCGGACCCGGTCGAGGTGCGGCTGCGCATCACCGAGGTCGAGGCCTATCACGGGCAGGGCACTGGGGAGATCCCCGACCCCGGCTCGCACGCCCGCATGGGACGGACGGCGCGCAATTCGACCATGTGGGGTGAGCCGGGGCGTCTCTACGTGTACCTGAGCCACGGCATCCACTCCTGCGTCAACGTCGTGTGCGGACCGGAGGGACAGGGCGACGGCGTGCTGCTCCGCGCCGGTGAGGTCGTGGCAGGGGTGGAGGCTGCCGCCCTGCGTCGTGGCGTCGCCCTTCCGCTCGGGCGCATCGCGCTGCGGGA
>NZ_QOAY01000237.1:0-321 GCF_003314775.1 Microbacterium sp. H6
CCGCGGACCGCTCGCACGCGGTCGAGCGAGTCACTCCCCTGGGGCTCGCTCCTGCTGCTGGCCGGCGGGGTCGCCGCCGTGGGCATCGCGAGCGTCGTCCCCAGCGGCCTCGGCACCGGGGTCGCCATCGCCGTCGGTGTCGTTCTCGGTGCCTGGTTCCTGCGCCACGAGCGTCGCGGTCGCACCGGCATCCTGCCGCGCGTCACCTTCGCGCACGGATCATCGCTCGGGTGGGTCTACGTCACGGTCGCCGTGCTGGCCTTCGCGATCGGCACCGAGGCATTCATCCCGCTGTTCGGGCAGGAGATCGGCGGGCTCGCC
>NZ_QOAY01000237.1:402-3995 GCF_003314775.1 Microbacterium sp. H6
TCAGCGCGAACGCGATGGGCATCCGGTCCCGGCGCACGCTCATCACCCTCGGTCCGCTCGTGGTCGCCGCCGGGCTGACCGCCTACGGCCTGCTCCAGCACGAGGGCCCCTCCGTCCTCGTCATCGCCCTGTGGTTCATCGCACTGTTCCTCGCCGGAGCCGGCATCGGCATCGGCTTCCCCCACCTGACCGTGGCGGCGCTCGGCAGCACCTCGGGCGAAGAGGAGGGCGCCAAGGCCGCCGCGGCCGTCAACACCGTCTTCATCATCGCGAGTGCGTTCAGCTCGGCGATGGCCGGCGTGCTCGTGAACCTCGCCATGCCCGACGTCGTCGATGCCGCCCGACTGCTCATGCTCGCGTTCGCGGCCGTCACGGCGCTCGGAGTCTTCGTCGCCCGCGGCGCGAGCTGGGGCATCGGCCTCTCCTCGACGGACGACGACCCACCCCTCGCTCCCACTCCCGCCACCGAACCCGCCACCGACTGAACGAGAGGGACATAAAGGATGAACGTGGATGAGAACCCGAGGACGCCCGTCACCGTCATCGGCCTCGGCGAGATGGGAACAGCCATAGCGAGGACGCTCGTCGGACGCGGCCACCCGACCACCGTGTGGAACCGCACCGGGAGCAGAGCGGCATCGTTGGCTGCGCTCGGCGCCGATGTCGCCCGGACGGCCGCCGATGCGGTGGCCGCGAGCCCGCTCGTGATCGTATGCCTGCTCGACGGCACCGCCGTGGAGGCGGTCTTCGAGACGATCGCCGAGGCAGCACGAGGAAAGGTGATCGTGAACGTCACCAGTGGCTCTCCTGCCCAGGCCAGAGCGGCCGGGGAGTGGGCGCAGACGCACGGCGCGCGATATGTCGACGGCGGGATCATGGGCGACCCCGCCGCCGTGGGGTCGCCCGAGGTGCTCCTCTCCTTCAGCGGAGATCGCGTCGGCTTCGACACGCACCGCGGGGCGCTGGAGGGCCTCGGCACCGTCGGATACCACGGAGAGGATGTGGGCCACGCGGCCGTCGAGTTCCTCGCTCAGGTGGCGGTCGGCTACGAGTTCCTGATCGGACTGCTGCATACGTTCGCACTGATCACGGCCGAGGGGGCCGATGTCGTGGGGTTCGCGGAGCGCGTCGCGGGGACCGTCGAGGGATATGTGCCGCTGGTGAAGAGCTTCGGCGAGGCCGTGGCCGCAGGCCAGTACGGGCCCGACCTGGGTTCGTTGCACGTGCAGAGAGCACTCATGGACGACCTCGTCAGCCATCGCGAAGCGCTCGGCATGGACACGGTGCGCATGCGGGAGATCAGGCGGCTGATGGATCGCCGGATCTCCGACGGCCACGGCGACCAGGGGTTCTCCAGCCTGTTCGAGGTGCTGAACGACGAGCGACCCCACCGCGACGAGGCGGAAGACGAGTGACCCGCCGGAGGGCGATCAATCGGTCGCGACAGCGACCCGGCGGGTGAGGTCGAGGAACACGGCACGCTCGTCTGCGGTCAGCGGCGCCAGGAACTGCTCCTGGGCCTGATCGACCACCGCATCGAGCCGGGCGAGCTCGGCGCGGCCTGCTGCGGTGAGGCTGACGACGTTGCGGCGGCGGTCGGACGGATGAGGGGCACGCGCGACGAACCCGCCCTCTTCCAGCACGACCAGTGCCACCGAGACGTCGCTGCGGTCGAGTTCGGTCGCGCGTCCGAGGTCGGCCTGACTGATCGGGCCCGCCTCTTCCACTGCCGCGAGCAGCCGGTAGTGGTACGCGCGAGCGCCCACGTCGGCAAAGAGTTCCTGCAGAAGCGCGTGGGAGCGCAGGTGCGCCCGACTGACCCACCACGTCGCCCTGTGTTCGAGTCGATCCATGAACCGATGCTACTCGTTGGCATCACCAATGATGTGCTACCGTTGGCCGCACCAACGATATGGAGCCCTCATGATCCCTTTCGGCCCGCAGCTCATCGGCCAGACGGAGAAGGCGCTGAACGCCCTCCTGCTCACCCTGCTCTCCCCCCACGCCCTGTCGGAACGGGAATGGGTGACGCTGCGCCTCGTCTCCCAGTTCGAGGGAGAGGGCAGCGTGGACAGGTTCGTCGCTGACCGTCTACACGACCCCGACTCCGCGCTCTTCCTCCGCGCCCTCCAGGAGCGGGGACTCGTCGAGGGTTCTCACCTCAGCCCCACGGGCACGACACTGGTGGCCGCGATCAGCCGCGAGATCGCGCGCGTCGCCGGCCCCATCTGGGACGAGGTCGATCACGACGACGCGCTCGCCGCCGCACGAGCACTGAACCACATCCTGGAGAAGACCCGGCTGCTCCTACGCGCCTCGGCAGTCTGACCCGACGACGGAGGCGGTCGGGAGTCGGACGTAGGCTGGATCAGTGGCGGATTCGCGGGGAAGGGTGTGGACCGGCGTTCTGCGCGTCGAGCCGCACCGCGGCGACCACCGGGTGGCGTTGCGCGCCGCGGTCAGCGTGGCCGTCCCCCTACTCGTGCTCTGGACATTGGGACGCCTCGACCTCAGCATCTACGCCAGCTTCGGCGCCTTCGCCGCCCTCTACGGGCGGCACGACGTGTTCCGCGACCGCATCCGCATGCAGGCGAGCGCCGGTGGCGTGATCCTCGCCTCGATGCTCGTCGGCACGGCACTGTCGGTCCTCGCCGCCCCGGCCCCGGCCAGCATCCTCGTGGTCGCGGTCATCGCGTCGGCCGTCACCCTGCTCGCCTACACGATGCGGTGGCACCCGCCGGGGCCGCTGTTCCCGGTGTTCGCGGTCGGAGCCTGCGCGACGATCCCCGCCACAGCCGCCTCCTTCGGGGACGTGCTGCTGGTCGGTGGACCGAGCGTGCTGTTCGGCCTGGCCATCACCGCCCTCATCGGCATCCTCACCCGCAGCACCGACGACGTGCCGCCGAAGACCCTGCAGCCCGTCGGCCCGATCGCGGGCGAGATGGCTGCGTCGGTCGGAGTCGCGATCCTGGTCGCGGGCTTCGCCGGGCTGCTGATCATGGACTCGCACTGGTACTGGGCGGCGGTCGGCGCGGTGGCCGCCGTGAGCGGACCTCAGCTCAACGCCCGCGTGATCCGCGGCATCCAGCGCCTTGTCGGCACGTTGCTCGGAGTGCTCGTCGCCGCCGGCATCCTCGCCATCGACCTGCCCCCACTCGCCGTGATCGCCCTCGTGGTCGTGCTGCAGGCCGCCGCCGAGCTGTTCGTCGGCCGCAACTACGGCATCGCGATGATCTTCATCACCCCGCTTGCCCTGCTCATGGTGCACCTGGCCGCACCCACGCCCGTCGACATGCTGCTGCAGGACCGCGCGATCGAGACCGTGATCGGGGTGGCCGTCGGCACGATCGTCGCCGTCGCCTCGGCAGCACTTCGACGCAGGACGGCCCCGAAACGCTCCTGAGCTCAGCAGGTCACAGGAGCGGAACGCCTGAGATCGACGACGCTGCGACGTCGGCGCCCGCGAACGGGAAGCTGGTGGTGTTCAGCAGGTACACGCCCACGACGATCGCGGCGACGAGGAGCAGGAACAGGAACGCGAAGATCACGATGGTGAGCACGCGGTAGCCACCCGACGTCGGCACCTCGGGGGC
>NZ_QOAY01000168.1:0-14351 GCF_003314775.1 Microbacterium sp. H6
AGCGCCCGATCGCACTGGCCGATGGCCCCGTCGGAGTGCGCTTCGAAAAGGTGTCGTTCTCCTACGACGACAGGACCGACGTGCTCGGAGGGTGGTCGATGGACGTCGATCCGGGGGAGCACGTCGGTCTCGCCGGGCCGTCCGGAGCGGGCAAGAGCACGGTCATCGCGCTCGCCGCCCGCCTGTGGGACCCCTCAGCCGGCACCGTCGCGCTCGTCGACGCGGCAGGCGTCGCCTATCCGCTCGGCCGCATCCGCGACGACGAGCTGCGCCGTGTCGTGGCAGTGGTGGAGCAGGACGCCCGTCTCTTCCACGGCACGGTCCGAGAGAACCTGGTGCGCGGAGCGGCCCCCCGCACCGACGAGCAGCTGCTCGAAGCCCTCACAGCGGTGGGGGCCGATGACTGGATCACCCTCGATGATGAGCTCGGTGAGCACGGTGCCCGGCTGTCGGGAGGTCAGCGCGCCCGGCTGGCCCTGGCACGGGCACTGTGTCGTGCGCCGCGGGTGCTCATCGTCGACGAGATCACCGCGAGCCTGGACGCCGAGTCAGAGCGCATCATCTCCGACGTGCTCGCACGGTTCGACGGGACCGTGATCGCCGCCTCCCACCGACGCGAGACGCTGGCGAGGTTCGGCAGGGTCGTCGGTGTGGAGAGGGTGGGGGCAGTGGTCGGGCCTGCGCCTACAGCCGGTCCACTCCGGTGACGGTGACAACGGCCTCGCCCGCCTCGTCGGAGTCGGCGAGATCGATCGTCGCGGAGATGCCCCAGTCGTGGTCCCCGGCCGGGTCGTCGAAGATCTGGCGCGCCGTCCAGACGGTCGGCCCCTCGGTGAGGATCAGCAGCTTCGAGCTGCGTGCATCCGCTCCGGTGAGGATCTCGTCGTGGTCGGCGAAGTATCCGTCGAGCGCGTCCGACCACGCGTCGGCGCCGAACCCCGGATCGAGCTCGGCCAGCGCGTTCACGTCTTCCCTCGCGGCGAGCTGCACCCGGCGGAACAGTTCGTTGCGCACCAGGATGCGGAAGGCGCGGATGTTGCTCGTCAGGCGCTTGGGTGCGGGAGGGACGATCGGCTCGTCCGGTCGATGCGGATCGAAACGTCCGTTGTCCACCCCGGCCATCAGCTCCTCCCATTCGTCGAGCAGGCTGGAGTCGACCTGACGGACGAGTTCTCCGAGCCACTCGATGAGGTCGCGGAGGTCTTCGTCCTTGAGTTCCTCCGGGATGGTCTGCGAGGCCGCGCGGTAGGCGTCGGAGAGGTAGCGCAGCACGACGCCCTCGGAGCGCGCGATCTTGTAGTAGGCGACATATTCCCCGAACGACATGGCCCGCTCGTACATGTCGCGCACGACCGACTTCGGGTGCAGCTCGAAGTCGCGGATCCAGGGCTGAGCGGCGCTGAACGTCTCGAAGGCCGCGGTCAGCAGCTCGTCGAGCGGCTTCGGGTACGTGATCTGCTCGAGCAGCTCCATGCGCTCGTCGTACTCGATGCCCTCCGACTTCATGGCCGCGACCGCCTCGCCGCGTGCCAGGAACTCCTGCTGGCTCAGCACGGCGCGAGGATCGTCGAGCGTCGACTCCACGATCGAGATCATGTCGAGCGCGTAGGAGCCCGTACCCGTGCCGGCGGCGGGATCGGGGTCGAGCAGTTCGAAGGCCGCGAGGGCGAACGGCGACAGCGGCTGGTTGAGTGCGAAGTTCGGCTGCAGGTCGACCGTGAGGCGGATGTCGCCATCCGGCGTCTTCTCGACGATGCCCGACTCCCGGAGCGTGCGGTAGATGCCGATGGCCCTGAGCGCGAGCTCGCGCTGACGCTTCCGCGGTTCGTGGTTGTCGTATACCAGCGCGCGCATATTGGCGAACACGTCGCCGCCGCGGGCGATCACGTTCAGCATCATGGCGCTCGTGATCTGCATGTGGGAGGTCAGGGTCTCCGGCACGGCGTCGATGAGCTTGCGGAACGAGGGCTCGCCCCACGACACGAAGCCGTCGGGTGCCTTCTTGCGCACGATCTTGCGCTTCTTCTTCGGGTCGTCGCCGGCCTTCTTCACCGCCGCGACGTTCTCGCTCTCGTGCTCGGGAGCCTGGGCCACCACCGTGCCGGCGGTGTCGTATCCCGCACGACCAGCGCGGCCGGCGATCTGATGGAACTCGCGGGCGTTCAACTGCCGCATCCGCGTACCGTCGAACTTCGTGAGGGCGGTGAGCAGCACCGTGCGGATCGGCACATTGATCCCGACGCCGAGAGTGTCGGTGCCGCAGATCACGCGCAGCAGACCGCGCTGCGCCAGCTGTTCGACGAGGCGCCGGTACTTCGGCAGCATGCCAGCGTGGTGCACGCCGATGCCCGCACGCAGGAACCGCGAGAGCGTCTTCCCGAACGCGGTCGTGAACCGGAACTCGGCGATCAGGGCGGCGATCTCGTCGCGCTGCTCGCGGGTGGCCACCTTGGTGCTCGACAGTGCCTGGGCGCGTTCCATCGCTGCGGCCTGCGAGAAGTGCACGACGTAGATCGGCGCCTGCCCGGTGTTCAACAGGTCGTCGATCGTCTCGTGGATCGGAGTCGTCTCGTAGAAGAAGTGCAGGGGGACCGGGCGCTCCACTCCCGTCACGGTGGCCGTCTCACGGCCGGTGCGCCGCGTGAGGTCGGCGGCGAGCTCGGTCACATCGCCGAGGGTCGCCGACATCAGGATGAACTGCGCCTGCGGCAGCTCGAGCAACGGCACCTGCCACGCCCATCCGCGGTCGGGGTCGGCGTAGAAGTGGAACTCGTCCATCACGACCTGCCCGACGTCGGCGTCGGTGCCCTGGCGCAGCGAGAGGTTCGCGAGGATCTCCGCCGTGCAGCAGATGATGGGGGCGTCGGCGTTCACCGAGGAGTCGCCCGTGACCATTCCCACGTTCTCGGCGCCGAACACGTCGACCAGGGAGAAGAACTTCTCGCTCACGAGCGCCTTGATCGGTGCCGTGTAGTAGCTGCGACGCCCGGCCACGAGTGCGCTGAAGTGCGCACCGATCGCCACCAGCGACTTCCCGGTGCCGGTCGGCGTCGACAGGATCAGGTTGTTGCCGGACACGATCTCGATGACCGCCTCGTCCTGCGCGGGATACAGACTGATGCCCGTCGATTCCGCCCATTCGACGAACGCCAGATAGACGGCGTCCGGGTCCGCGGCGTCCGGAACGAGGGCGGGGTCGAGCCGCGGAGGGGTAGTCATGATCCCTCGATCATCCCATCCGCCGATGAGTGCCTGATGCGGCGCGAGGTCAGACCTTGCCGACCGCGCCGAAGTCACGCCGCGCCGAGGCGCCTCGGTGTGCGCGAGGCCGCGCTTGACATCATCGAACGACGACAACCGGAGGTTGCACCGCCCAGGGGGGACGACGATGCCCGACCAGATCTTCACCTTCGCCGCACTCGCGCTGTACTTCGCAGCGATGCTGCTCATCGGCTGGATCGCCTTCCGGCGAACCGGCGATCACGAGGACTACATGCTCGGCGGACGCAATCTCCCGCCGTGGGTGGCCGCGCTCAGCGCCGGTGCCTCCGACATGTCCGGCTGGCTCGTGATGGGGCTACCCGGTGCGATCTACGTCTCCGGTCTCATCGAGGCGTGGATCGCGATCGGCCTCACCATCGGCGCCTACCTGAACTGGCTGCTCGTGGCTCCTCGGCTTCGTGCCTACACGCAGGTGTCGCGCAACTCCATCACGGTGCCGAGCTTCTTCGAGAATCGGCTGCGCGACACGACGCGACTGCTCCGCGTGGTCTCGGGTGTCGTCATCCTCGTGTTCTTCACCCTCTACATCTCGTCGGGCATGGTCGCCGGCGGCGTCTTCTTCGAGAGCTCGTTCAACGGCGACTATCTGACCGGCATGCTGCTGGTCACGGGAGTCACCCTCGCATACACGCTGTTCGGCGGCTTCCTCGGTGCATCACTGACCGACGTCGTGCAGGGGCTCATGATGGTGGTCGCCCTCGTGGTGATCCCGGTCGCGGCGATCGTGGCGATCGGAGGGCTGGCCGAGACGGGCGAGCTGATCAACGAGGTCGCGCCCGACCATCTGTCCCTGCTCTCGGGCACTGCGCTCACCGGCGGCACGATCCTCGCCATCGTGTCCTCCCTCGCGTGGGGACTCGGGTACTTCGGGCAGCCGCACATCATCGTGCGGTTCATGGCACTGCGCTCGCCGCAGGAGGCGAAGAGCGCTCGACGCATCGGCATCTCCTGGATGATCGTCTCCCTCGGCGGCGCGGTGCTGTCGGGCCTGGTCGGCATCGCCTACATCGCCAAGACGGGCGTCGACCTCGCCAACCCCGAGACCGTGGTGCTGCTGATGTCGCAGACGCTGCTGCATCCGTTCGTCGCTGGCCTCGTGCTCGCCGCGGTACTCGCCGCGATCATGAGCACGATTTCCAGTCAGCTCATCGTCTGCTCCTCGGCGCTCGTCGAGGACCTGTACGGGGTGTTCCGCCGGACGCCGCCCTCGCAGAAGACGCTCATGCTGATGGGGCGGCTCGGGGTGCTCGGCGTCGCGATCGTCGCAGCGGTCCTGGCGATCACCCCGAACGACACGATCCTCGGCCTCGTCTCGTTCGCCTGGGCCGGATTCGGCGCCGCGTTCGGGCCGGTCATCCTGCTCAGCCTCTACTGGCGCAAGCTCACCAACTGGGGTGCGCTGGCGGGGATGTTCGTCGGAGCCGCGACGGTGTTCATCTGGAAGGCGCTCGACACCGGGCTCTACGAGCTTCTTCCCGCGTTCGTGTTCGCGATGCTCGCGGCGGTCGTCGTGAGCCTGCTCACATACCGGCACGACGAGGAGATCCAGCAGGAGTTCACCGACACCGGCGCGATGGTGGCGCTGCCGCGTCCGCACGCGGTCGGCGACACCCCCTAGCGGGTCGCGGCGCGCAGCGCGATGCGGATCATGTCGCCGAAGGTCTGCTCGCGCTCCTGCGCGGTGGTCTCCTCGCCCGTGATGATGTGGTCGCTGACGGTGCAGATGGCGAGGGCGCGCCGACCGTGGTACGCCGCGAGCGTGTAGAGCCCGGCGGCCTCCATCTCGACACCGAGGATGCCGTGCTGCACGAACGGCTCCGTGAGTTCGGGGCGCGTGCTGTAGAACTGGTCGCTCGAGAACAGCTGCCCCACGTGCACCGTCGACTCGAGCGGTTCGGCCTCACTCGCCTCGACAGCGGCACGCAGCAGCGAGAAGTCGGCCACGGGTGCGTAGTCGAGTCCGTGGAAGCGCACGCGGTTGATGCCGGAGTCGGTGCTGGCGCCGTTCGCGATGATGATGTCGCGGATCTTCACCCGCTCGGTCAGGGCGCCGCACGAACCGACTCGCACGATCGTCTGCACGTCGTAGGAGTCGAACAACTCGTTCGCATAGATAGCCATCGACGGCTGGCCCATGCCCGAGCCCTGCACCGAGACGCGGTGCCCCTCCCAGGTGCCGGTGAAACCCAGCATCCCGCGCGTCTCGGAGTACAGCTCTGCATCGTCGAGGAACGTCTCGGCGATCCACTTCGCCCGCAGCGGGTCGCCGGGGAACAAGACGATGGGGGCGATCTGACCGGGCTCTGCGGCGATGTGCGTGCTCATGGCCTCAGCGTAGCCAGCCTCACCCCGGTGCGCCGGCGAGCCCCAGTGCGGTGATGAGCTCGTATGCAGCCGAACGGGCCTGCACGATCACGGTCCCGACCTGCACGCCCTTCGCCGAGACCGAGAGGAGCAGCTGGCCGTAGGGGGCGAGGATGAAGCTGAGCAGCGACAGCTGACTCTGCCCGATCGACACCGAGACGACGGCGGAGAGGCTCGGCTCCGTTCCGCGCGAGATGATCTCGGCCTCGGCCCTGGCGACGGCGAAGAGCGAACCGTTCATGGCGGCCAGGCGGTCTCCGGTCTCGGCGAGGGTGCCGACGGAGGCGATGTGCAGGCCGTCGGCGGTCGAGAGGACGGCTGTGGTCAGTTCGGGGAATCGCTCCTCGAGATGACGCAGCCGGGTGAGCGCGGCCTGGCTCACGACGCCCGACCAGAGCGCCCAGTTCGCCGCGAGATCCGGATGCATGAGCACGCCGTCCTGCGTCGGCCCCGACTCGCCGGTCGACGCGGGGTCGTCCGCTCGGATGGGGACGTTCATGACTCTCCTCCCGGGAGGTCGAGGGCCGCGCACGCCACCCGCATGACGCTCTCGCGGTCGCGCGCGTCGGCGGCGAGCACGCGAGTGAGGGGTATCCGATACCTTTCGAGGCTCGCACCGAGCGTCCGGCGCACCTCGTCGAGGGCTTCGGCGGCCACATGCGTGACCGCGATCACCGTCCGCTCGTGGTCGCCGGTGAGACGCGCGAGCCACTCGTCGGCGTCCGCAGAGATGCTCCCGCGGTCTGCACGCAGCCACAGCAGCATGCGGGTGTCGGAGGCGGAGACGCTCTGCCGGGCATGGGCGAAGCGGTCCTGGCCGGGAACGCCGATGAGCGCGACCGAAATCTCGTCCGTGGGCTTCCACGTGCCGTAGTCGAGCCCCACCGTGGTCGTCGTCTTGTCCGTATCGCCGTACTCCGCTGAGCCGGCCGAGATCGGGACATCGGTATCCACGGTGACGACATCGCTCAACGCGCGGACCGCCGTGGTCTTCCCGGCACCGACCGGCCCGGCGAAGACGAGGCGGAACCTCGTCGGCAGATTCCGACGTCGTCGGCGCACGCGTGTGGCCGCCGGTTCTGCGGCGGTGTCGACGGTCGAGGCTTCGGAGCCGGTCAAGCGTTCAGCGCCACCACGTGGCGGTTGACGGCGGACCGGAGCAGGGCGATGTTCGTCGCCTGGCGGTCGGCGGCGAGGTAGATGAACGTGTCGTCGTCGATCATCTTGAGCAGGTGCAGCTGCGTGTCGAGCGTCAGCAGCATGTCCTCGAGTGCGGCCTCGAGGCGGAGCGCTTCGATCGTCTTCCGCTTGCTCTTCACCATCTCGCTGTTGTACGCGCTGGCGACATCGAGGTCGAAGTCCGGCCGGACCGAGTTCGACGCGAGCGGCAGACCCGATTCGACGTCCACCACGGAGGCTCCGATGAACCCGTTGATGTCGTTCGCGATGTCGGCGATGAGTGCGTTCAGTTGATCTTGCGTGGCCATGATGAGGCATCCCCAGTTCCGTCGTCGCGCAGGTGACCGCACCGTGCGGCCACCCCCAGTGCGCAGACGAACGGATAAAGTGTATAACGTTACCGACTGTGCTGCGCGACGGTGGTCGGACACGCCTGGCGAGGAGTGATCGCCCGGGGAGGCTCAGCCCTCGCGGCGGCGCACGATCTCATCGATCCAGAGCGGGGCGAACGGTGAGGTGCAGCCGGGCGCGGTCGGGTAGTCGGCGAGCACCTGCAGGCGCTCGCCGATCTCCCGCGCTCTGGCGCGATGCTCGGGGTGGAAGATCCCGATGTTGGCGAGGGTCTCGTTCATGGCCCATTGCAGGCGTGACGGCGCCGTCGCCAGATCCCGCTCGATCAGATCGAGCAGCTGCGAAAGGTCCAACCCCTCCGCGTCCTTCATCACGCGCACGGTCGTGAGCGACCACGCGGCGGCGGCCACTGTCGGGTCGGGGTCGTCGAACCAGCGCAGTCGCAGCTCCTCGGCGAGTGGAGTCTTCTTGGCGACGTAGTTGACGAACCAGTCGTTGACCTTGGGGGCGCGGGTCTCGCGCAGCATGGCGTCGAGCTGGTCGGCGCCGAAATCCCTGGGGCGACAGATCAGGAGGGCGAGCAGCCGCGCAGGTGTCTCGCCCGTGGCCCACAGATCTTCGGCGAGGTGCTGATCCGTCTTGATGCGCTTCGCCAGGGCGCGCAGTCGGCTGAGGTTGATGCCGTGGTCGTCCCCGCGCTTCTCGTTGGCTGCGCGCACCTTCGGGTCATCCAGCGCGGCCAGTTCCCCGAGCGCTTCGACGGTGTTCATCTTCCCAGCGTAGGCCGGTTCGAATCGCGCGGATGGTTCGATTCCGGCGCCGGATACCACCCCGTTGCGCGATTCGAAGACCGCTCAGTCCTCGTCGACCAGCTCGCCGCGGATGCGACGGAGGTCTTCCATGAGCGACCCGATCAGGATCCAGTGCTGTGATGACGGCGGACGGATCACCAGGGGAGCGGTGAGGGCGGGGATCGCCGACGTCATGTCGTCCGGCTCCGGAAGCGCCTCCGCGATCTGCACGGCGAGACGCACGTCGTGGCCGGCTCGCCGCAGCTGCTCGGCGATCGCCGTGACCGCCGGCTCCTCGCCGATCGTGTCGTCGTAGTGGTCGAAGTACGCGCGGGTCATGCCGATGGTCTGCGTGACGATGGGGGAGAGCCGGTCGAGCAGTGCCCGCAGCTCGCGCAGGTCGGCGCGGTGGGTCGAGCGCCGCGGGTTCAGGGTGAGCGACTCCTCTCCCGCGGCGATCGCGGCTTCCGCCGCCTCCTTCATCGGACGCAGCAGTCGCACCTCCAGCATCAGCTCCTGCAGTCTCGCGGGCGTCTGCGGTTCGGGCAGCGCGTCGGCCAGGCGGTCGAGGCTCGCGGCGAGCTCGCGGCCCAGCAGGCCCACATCCCGGCGGGCGGGTGCGACCAGCACCGGTGGCACGATGAGTGCGTTCACGACGATGCCGATCACCACGCCGATCAGCGTCTCCACGATGCGGGCGAATGCGTACTCCGGGCTGGAGGACCCCAGAGCCAGCACCAGCATCGCGGAGATCGCGACCTGGTTCCCTGTGCCTGGAGACGCGCGGAAGATCCAGGCCACCAGCATGGCGACGACGATCGCGAGCAGCACGATCCAGCTCGGCGACCCCAGCAGCAGACCCAGCGCCACGGCGATCACGACACCCGCGATCACCCCGATGCTGCGCTCGAGCGCCTTCGACAGCGACTGGTTCACACTGGGCTGCACGACCAGGAGGGCGGCGATCGCGGCGAAGACGGGCAGTTGCGCCGGGAAAACCCATCCGGCGATGAGCCAGGCGGCGATGGTCGCGGCTGCCGACTTCACGACCTGCAGCAGCGGAGAGCGCTGTGAGGCACGGATCGCGGCGGGAATGCGCATGACCTCAACGCTAGTCGTGTCGGTCGGTGCGTCGGGGAGCGCCGCTACGGGGCCGGATGAGGGTCGCCGATCGCGCGTCGACCGGAATGTCGGGGAACCGGCGGCGGATGTCAACCCCGTCGCCGATCCCCGCGATCTGCGGCTGAATGGGATCACACGAACGACGAACAGTGAGGAGCATCCCATGGTGCAGATCATCGAGACCATCGACGTCGACGTTCCCGTCCGCACGGCCTACAACCAGTGGACGCAGTTCGAGAGCTTCCCGAAGTTCCTCGACGAGGTCGAATCGATCACCCAGATCGACGACACGCACACCCACTGGAAGGTGAAGGTCGGTGGCGCGACTCGCGAGTTCGACGCCGAGATCACCGAGCAGCACCCGGACGAGCGTGTCGCGTGGAAGAGCACGGGAGGCGAGACCGAGCACGCGGGCGTGGTGACGTTCCACACGCTCACCGACGCCTCGACGCGGGTCACGGTGCAGCTCGACTGGGAACCTGAGGGACTGCTCGAGAAGCTGGGCTCGCTGGTCGGCGTGGGGGGACACGCCGTGAAGAAGGACCTCGAGAACTTCAAGGAGTTCATCGAGGGCCGCGGAGTCGAGACCGGTTCATGGCGCGGCGACGTGGAAGCCTGACCGGAGATCAGATGCAGAGAAGGCCCGACGGCTCAGCCGTCGGGCCTTCTCCATGTCGGAGGATGTCGGGCTCGGTCTTGCGAACCAGGAGGTGCGGGGTTACGCTCTGCCTAACTAATAGTCGTTAGGCACTCACATGACCAGAGCAACGATCCTCGCGGAAGCACGCACGATCTTCGCGCGCCAGGGCTACGCGGAGACGAGCCTGCGCGAGATCGCCGAGGCCGTCGGGATCAAGACCCCCTCGCTCTACGCGCACTTCCCGAGCAAGGAGGCGCTGTACGCGGAGGTGTACGCCGCGGTCTCGGTCGAGCACACCGCCTTCTTCGACGAGCTGGTGCGCAGCAGCAGCACCCTCGAGCCGCTCGCTCGTCTGCAGCACCTGCTGGGCGGGATCGAGGCGTACTACCGCGACCGTCCCGACCTCGCGGAGTTCAGCCTCAGGGCCGCGGTCTCCGAGTACGGGCCCGGTGGCGAGCAGCTGCGTCAGATCTTCCTCGACTCGGAGTCGACCCTGGCTGCAGCAGTGCGCGAGACCTACGACGACGGCGTCTCGGCTGGGGCCTTCGTCCCCGGCGATGCCGACGGCTTCACCGCGCTGGTGTTCGTCGTCATGGACGGCCTGTTCCTGCAACTCACCCATTACACGCCGGAGATCTACCGCGAGCGCTTCGACCAGGCCTGGCGACACCTCTCCACGATCCTCTCCCGATGAACCCTGCCGCACAGATGCGGTGACCCTCGACGATCGCCGGCAGGGAGCCACGAGCTCCCTCCGGCACCGCGTCACCCGGCCGCACCGCGAACCGACCCCCGACCCGCCCTGCGAGGCGTCCGCACTCCGGGAACCCGAATCCCCGCCGACGCACTCGCAGGGCCACATCCCAAGGAATGATGATGACCACCACCGACTACGAGCACGGCGTCGTGCCCCAGGACCAGCGCAAGAGCTGGCTGTCGATCGCCACCGTGTGGATCGCGATCGGCATCGACCTCTCCGGAGCGTTCCTCGGCGTCTCGCTCGCATCCGGAATGGCCTTCTGGCCGGCGATCGCCGCGACGATGCTCGGTTCGCTCCTGCTCGGTCTGCTCGCGATGGCATGCGCGTACGTCGGCGCAGCCACCGGACTCTCCACCGCGATGATCTCGCGCGCCGTGTTCGGCCGGGTCGGTGGTGCGATCCTCGCCCTGGCGATCGCCATCAGCCTCGTCGGCTGGTACGCCGTGCAGGCGGGCTTCTTCGGCGCCAACGCGCAGATCGCCTTCGCCGAGTTCACCGGCATCGATGTGCCCGTGCAGGTGTTCACGGCGATCGGCGGCGTGCTGATGGCCATCACCGCGTTCTGGGGCTACCGCTCGATCAACCGCCTCAGCACCCTCGCCGTGCCGTTGCTGCTCCTGCTCCTCATCGTCGGCGTCATCGTCGCATTCACCGTGAACGGTGCGGCGGGGCTCGATGCTCCGGTCGAGGCGACGTTCACGTTCGGCGGTGCGGTCTCGCTCGTCATGGGCATCTTCATCCTGGGCGTCGTGCTCGCCCCCGACATGGCGCGCTGGGCCAAGACCCCGAGACAGGCCATGATCGCCGGCTTCGTCGGCTTCTTCTTCGGCAACTCGATCATCCTGGTCGTCGCGATCCTGCTCGCCCGCATCATGGACGGCACCGAGCTGATGGCGATCTTCTTCGCGCTCGGCCTCGGTGGCGTCGCGGTGATCGTGCTGATCCTGGCGCAGTGGACAACGAACACGACCAACCTCTACTCGGCGGGTCTCTCGTTCGCGTCGATCAGCGAGCGGCTGAGCCGACGCACCGTGACCGTCGTGCTCGGCGTGATCGGCATCGTCGTCGGCGTGATCGGGGCCGCCGACTACTTCGTGCAGTTCATCCTCGTCATCGGCACCATCATCGCCCCCTACGGCGGCGTGTACCTGGCATCGTTCTTCACGGGCCGCAAGACGGTGCGCTGGGCCCATGGCGCCACCGTGCCGATGGTCGACGGCTGGTCGATCGCCGCCTGGGTGGTCGGCATCTTCGTGGCGGTCGCGACCACGAACCCGGCGGACGGACCCGGCTTCGGATGGTTCACCCTCACGTCGATCTCGGCCCTCGACGGACTGCTCGTCGGCTTCGTCGCGTACCTCGTGCTGCTTCCGCTTCGCCGCCGCGTCGCTCCCGATGCGCCGGCTCCGGCCCCGGACGAGGTGATCGCATGAGCGCTGTCGTCACGACGCCCATGATCACCGAGGCCGACATCGACGAGATCGCGCTCGGTGCCGCCGTGCTCGGCACCGGTGGCGGAGGAGACCCGCACGTGGGATCGCTCATGGCCAAGCGGTTGATCCGCCTGCACGGACCCGTACGACTGCTCGCGGTCGATGAGCTGACCGACGACGACTTCGTCATCCCGATCGGAGGCATCGGCGCGCCATCGGTGAGCGTGGAGCGCATCCAGGCCGAGTCCGAGCTCAGGGCGGCGCTGGACGCCATCGAACGCGCGGTCGGTCGCACGCCCACGGCCGTGATGCCCATCGAGGTCGGCGGAGGCAACTCGATGATCCCGATCGCCGCGGCCGCCCTCGCCGGGCTGCCGGTGGTCGACGGCGACGCCATGGGTCGTGCCTTCCCCGAGGCGCAGATGGTCACCTTCCACCTGGCCGGCTATGGACCCGGGACGACAGTGCTCGTCGACCATCACGGCAACGAAGTGGTCAGCCGTCCTGTCGACGGTGCATGGTCGGAGCGCATCGCGCGGTCCGTCACCGTCGAGATGGGCGGAGGGGCGACCATGATCGACTACGCGTACGGCGGCGACGTGGTGCGCGAGTGCGCGATCCCTGGCACGCTCGGGCTGGCCCAGCGCATCGGTCGTATCCTGCGCGGACGGGATACGGCCGGCAGGGAGCTGCGCGACGACGAGCGCATCGACGCCCTGTGTGCCGACCTCGACGCCGTGCGGCTGTTCGACGGGAAGGTCGCCGACCTGCAGCGCGCCGTCGACGGCGGCTTCACCCGCGGTGCGGCTGAGCTCGTCGGTGTCGGCGACGACCGGGGGAGCGCGTTCCGGCTCGACTTCCAGAACGAGATGCTGCTCGGACGGAGGGACGGTGTGCTGGCTGCCGTCACTCCCGACCTGATCGCGGTGCTCGACCTGGCCACGGGCATGCCGATCACGACCGAGTCCCTGCGCTACGGCGCCCGGGTCGCGGTCATCGCGATCCCCAGTCACGAGAAGTGGCGCACGCCGATCGGTCTGGAGACAGCGGGACCCGCTCACTTCGGCTACGACGTGCAGTGGGTTCCGGTGGAGGACATCGCACAGCGGTCCGCTGCGCGCACGACGGACGGGGAGGTCGCGTGATGGCCGGCAGGTATCGCATCGGCATCGACGTCGGTGGCACGAACACCGACGCCGTGATCCTCGACGAGCGTCTAGAGGTGGTGGCCTCGGTCAAGCGTCCGACGACGGCCGATACGGGCGATGGCGTGGCTGCTGCGATCGACGCCGTGCTGGCGGCCTCGGGTGTCGACGCCGCGCTCATCGGCCATGCGATGCTCGGGACGACGCACTGCACCAACGCGATCGTCGAACGGCGCGGTCTCGGCCGCGTCGGCATCCTCCGCCTCGGGGCACCGGCCACCACGGCTGTCCCTCCCCTGGAGGGGTGGCCGGACGATCTGCGGGCGGCGATCGGCGAGCACGTCCACCTGCTGGCCGGCGGATTCGAGGTCGACGGCCGCGTGCTCTCCCCTGTCGACGAGGAGGCGGTGCGCGCAGCCTGTCGGAAGATGCGCGGCGAGGTCGACGCGGTCGCCGTCGTCGGCGTGTTCTCCCCCATCGATGAGAGCCAGGAGGAACGCGTCGCCACGGTCGTGGTCGAGGAGCTCGGCGTCCCGGTCTCGCGGTCGGCACGGATCGGCTCGCTCGGGTTGCTCGAGCGCGAGAACGCGACCGTGCTGAATGCCGCGCTGATGCAGACGCTCCGGCAGATGGCCGCGGGCTTCGTCGCGGCTCTGCGGGACCGGGGCATCCCTGCCACGCCGTACTTCGGCCAGAACGACGGCACTCTCATGCAGCTCGAGTACGCGCTCGAGTTCCCCGTGCTCACCATCGGCTGCGGGCCCACGAACTCCATCCGCGGAGCCGCGCACCTCTCGGGTGCCACCGACGCCCTCGTGGTGGACATCGGCGGTACGACGACCGACATCGGCGTTCTCGTCGACGGGTTCCCCCGCCAGTCGGCGCACGCGGTCGAGATCGGCGGCATCCGCACGAACTTCCGCATGCCGGATGTGCTCTCGGTCGGCCTCGGCGGCGGCACGATCATCCGTGAGACCCCGGCGGGTGCCACAGTCGGTCCGGACAGCGTCGGCTATCGGCTCCCGCAGGAGGGACTCGCCTTCGGTGGCTCCACGCTCACGGCGACTGACGTCGCCTTGGCGGTCGGCGGGGCTGCGATCGACGGCATCGACGCGCCCGTCGTCCCCGCAACGGTAGGAGCGGCGGCCTGGAGCGCGATGCGGGCGATCCTGGAGGACTCGATCGACCGGATGAAGCCGAATGCCGCCCCCGTCCCGGTGATCCTGGTCGGCGGTGGGGGGATCATCGCCCCGACCGTGCTCGACGGCGTCGCCGAGCTGATCC